>CAZAFS010000438.1:0-3123 GCA_964484165.1 uncultured Opitutaceae bacterium
GTGACGTGCGACCGCCGGCCGTTCGCCATGACGATACGCTCGGGCAGATAATCGTCCAGCACCGCCAGCTGCTCCGCCAGCAGCCAGTCGCGCAGCACCGGCATCACCGGCTTGTCCTTCAACTCCCGCGCCCCGCAGGCGCCGTAGCAGATCTGCTCGATCAGGGTCGCGCGGTCGGCCGGCGTGATGGGCGTCACCTCCAGCTCGGGAAACCATTTGGCCAGGCAATTCACGCGCACGATCCACTGCTCCACCGCCTCGGTCCATGCGGTGAGCACGATCCTCCCGGCCAGCACCTCCCGGGCCAGCAGCGCCGCGGCCTCGCCCGCGGGCGGCGTGTCCGCCGTCGGTTTCGCTTCCAGCACCAGGTCGCGGAAACGCCGTTCGCGCCGGGCCACGACGCGCCGGGTCGTTTCATCATAAACCACGCCGGTCGCGTCGCCGTAGTCATCCGGAAACAGTTCGCGCAGCCACGCCTCCTCGATGGCCGTCGCCAGGCTCAAGAGGACCGTCACCTCGCCCCGCGCTTCGACCTCGGTCACCTCCGCCGCCACCAGCAGGGACGCCTGCTGGATGCCGCTCTCGCGGGCCAGCTGGCCGCGCCGCCCGTGCACCATCTCGCAGCGCAGCGTGCCGCCGTCGAGCCGCCGCGCCAGGTGGTCGGAGAAGCCCGCCAGCACGCATTTCCGGATCGCCGCGCCGTCGGCCCGCCGCTCGCGCACATCGAGTCCCTCGCCGTGCGCGATCTCGAGGAACTGCTCGAACAAGGGCGCGACCTGCCGGGCCGCCTGGGCGTGGAGCCCGAGCCGGCGGCAGGCGTCGAGGGAGTAATTGGCCCGGTCGGCGTACCGCCACGCGCGCATGAGAAGAAAAAAGTCGGACTCGTGCTCCGCGCCCAGGATCTCCTCGCGCCGCTCCGCCACCTCGCGGCCGCCGCCGCGCAGCAGGAAATTGCGGCCCTGGGTCAGCGCGGCCATCAGCGCCACCGGCCGCACGCAGCCGAGCTCGCCCGCCGCGAGAAACATGCGCGCGTAGCGCGGGTGCACCGGAAACCGCAGCATCTTGCGGCCGAGCTCGGTGATGCGCGCAGGGCTTGGAGCGGCGACGCCCTCGTCGCCGGCTCCACGCGACGGGGGCGTCACGTCCCCACGGTTCAATGCCCCCAAATCCTCCAGCAGCCTTTCGGCCCGTTCGAGCGACTTCGGCTCGGGTTTCTCCAACCAGGGAAAACCGTGAATGTCGTCGATGCCGACGGCCTTGAGCGTCAGCACGACCTCGGCGAGATCGAGCCGCTTCACCTCCGGCAGCTCCTGCGCCGGGCGCCGCGCCTGCTCCCGTTCGGTCCACAGCCGCACGCACCGGCCCGGCGCGGTGCGGCCGGCCCGGCCGGCCCGCTGGTCGGCGGAGGCCGCGCTGATCTTTTCGATCAGGAGGGTGTTGATGCCGCGATGCGGGTCGTAGCGGGCGACGCGCGCCAGGCCGCCGTCGATGACGGCCGTGACGCCGTCGATCGTGAGCGAGGTCTCCGCCACGTTGGTCGACACGATGATCTTGCGCGTGTCGTAGCGCGCCACCGCGCGATCCTGCGCCTCGGGCGGCAGCTCGCCGTGCAGCGGCAGAACGATGAAATCGCGCAGCGCCTTTTCGCCCTGCACCGCCTGCACCGTGCGGCCAATCTCGTAGGCGCCGGGCATGAAGACCAGCAGGTCGCCGGGCGTCTCGGCCGCCACGCGCGCACATTCCCGCGCCGCCACGTCCCAGACCGGCTCATGCTCGAAATCGACGGCCCGGGGCAGATACTCCACCTGCACCGGAAACATCCGGCCCGCCGACACGAGCACCGCGCAGGGCGCGAGATAGTCCCGGAGCAGTCCGGCGTCGAGTGTCGCCGACATGACGATGAGCTTTAGATCCGGCCGCACCGTCTGCTGGAGCTGCAGCGCCCGCGCGAGACTGATGTCGCCGTAGAGGTGCCGCTCGTGAAACTCATCGAAGATCACCGCGCTCACCCCGCGCAGCCCCGGTTCGAACGACATCTGCCGCAGCAGGATTCCCTCGGTGACAAACCGGATGCGGGTGGCGTCCGACACGCGCGACTCGAGCCGGATCTGGTAACCGACCGCCTGGCCCAGCGCCGTGCCGACCTCCTCGGCGACGCGTTTCGCGAGCAGACGGGTGGCGAGCCGGCGCGGCTGCAGGACGACCACCTGGCCTGCGCCCAGCAGCTCGTGGCGCAGCAGCATCTGCGGCAGCTGGGTCGATTTGCCGGAGCCGGTCGGCGCCTGTACGATCAGCCGTCCGCCGTGCCGCACCGCCGCAACAATGGCGTCCTCAAGTTCATAGATCGGCAGATCGCGGGGAGACATGCGGCGGGAAAATCAGCGGAGCAATGGGAATAAATCAAATCGATCGATCGCACTCGCAAGTGAGGTGACGCGCGGAGCTTGGCGGAGCGTGAACAACCGGTGGAGAAGTTTGCTGCCAAGTTATTCACCGCTGCCATCTGTTAATAACTTGTGCAAAACAAAATCGTGACAAGAACGGCACGCACCACCACGGTGCCCCCCGTTCTTTGATGGAACAGTCGAGGCGCCGTGGGTATGAAAAACCTGCGGAGAGTGCGACTGGGATAATCCCGGGCAACCGGGGAAAGGAAGGCTGAAGCTGGTTCAGCCCTCCCCTCCGACCGCGAGCAATCGCGGACCGACAGGCATGTGTCACCAGCTCCTCTGGGCGGTGTCGTAACCGCTCAGTGATACGACGTAGGAGCTGTGCGGCTAGGCGCGATTAGAAACCGCGTCCGAGCCGAGTCAGGCGAACGGGGAGTTTCGATCCGTCCGCCGACGCAGTTTCCCCAGAGGGATTAGGTTGCTACTGTGTAGACCAGCACGGAGAGCCGTGTTCTGGCGAGTCCACCTCGCCAACAAGGCCCTGACCCGGCATGGGCGGGGCGCGCAAGGAGCACGGAGCTTCGGGGAGCGACCGAGTCTGGCAAAGCTCGGAAAACCTCCTCCCGTGGGGCGGCGCGAAAAACCACGTCACCCAACTGCAAAACGAAACGCAACCTGAGAGGTAAGAGGTCAGACCCGTAGCACGGGGCCAACGCCCGGCCAAAAGCCGGGG
>CAZAFS010000439.1:0-1319 GCA_964484165.1 uncultured Opitutaceae bacterium
GGCGAAGGCCGCCCGCGCGATGCCGGCGGCGGCGAGGCGCGGCGCGACCGGCGCGGTTTCCGCCGGCCGGACGGCGCGCCGGCCAATGCGCCGGCGGCACCGGGGTCCGAGAACCGCCCGGGTTCCGGCCGGGAGGAGCCGGGTCGGTTCAGCGGCGAACCGCGCCGGGGCGAGGGCCCGCGCGGCGGCTATCCGCCGCGGCGCGAGGGCGGCCCGGAACGCCGGTGGTCCGGCCCGCGCCCGCCGCAGGACCTGCGGCCGTACCTGAGCCCCTTTTTCAACGTGGCGTTTTATCCGGAAGACGCCGGGTTTTCCGCGCTGGTGAAGGCCATGCGCGCGTCGTGCCGGACGTTCGAGCTGTTCGAAATCGCGCGTCTCATTCTCGGCAAGAACGAGCGCTTCGTGACCGTGCTGACCCGCCGGCCCCCGGAAACCGCGGCGCCGCCGCCCGCCCCCGCGGCCCCGGCGGCGGAGGAGGCACCGCCGGCGGCCGAGACCGCCCCGGCGCCCCCGCCGCCCGCGCCGGCCCCGGCCCGGTCCATCAGCCCGATTTATGTGGCGGTGCCCGACGGCCTGCCCTTCGAGTCGGAAGCGGCGGCCCTCGCCCACGTGCTCAACCGCCACCTCGACCGGTTCTTTGACCTCGCCGTGGTGGAGGTGGAGCCGCCGAAGGGCACCTTTCCTTTCGTCAATCGCTGCACGCTCTCAGGCGAACTGCTGGGCCCGCCCAACTACCATCGCTACCAGCAGATCGTGCAGCAGCACCACGCGACGCAGTTTTCGCGCATGCCGTTCGACCGTTTCCGCGAGAGCATCGAAACGGTCCGCGACCCCGCGGTGGTCAACCAGTGGCTCGAAAAGATGAAGCAGGTGACGCGCTACACCTGGAAGCCAACCGCCGAGGGCGAAACCCCGGTGGCGTTCGACGACCTCGACGCCGCGCGCGCCCACCTGCAGGCGACCGCGAAGAGCCGGATGGTGAAGGCGGTCGAGTCGGCGCGGTTTCACGGGAAGCTGCTGGAGGCGGTGCCGCCGGGCGAGATCCACCGCGCGATCGAGGGCCAGCTCGAGCGCCAGCGCCGCTTCCCGCTCGACACGGCCAACGCGCTGCGCGGACGCCTGCGCCGGGAGGGCTTCACGATCTTCAAGAAGGGGGCGAAGGGCGTGTCCTACGTGTGCGCGGTGAAGCGGAAGTTCCGCGTGCCGGGCCAGAACTTTGCCGAGGGCATCAGCGTGCTGATCACCTTCCTCGAGGCCAACCCGATGATCACGGTGAAGGATCTGCCGGTGAAGATGCTGGGGATCACGCCACCGTCCAC
>CAZAFS010000439.1:1419-3119 GCA_964484165.1 uncultured Opitutaceae bacterium
ACCGAACCGGCCGCGGCACCGGCCGCCGGGCCGGCCGTCGAACCGGCCGCCGCTGCGCCGGAGGTCCCCGCGCCTGAGGTCGCCGCGCCCGCGGGCGATTCCGCCCCGCCGGTCCCGCCCGCCCCGCTGCTCACCCCCGAGGAGCAGGAGAAGCTGCGGCGGATGACCATGGACCTGCGCTGGCTGGTGCAGGAAGGGTACGTGACCGAGTTTGCCGACGGCCGCCTGTTTGCGCCGCCGCCGATGGCCGAGGCGCGGCCCAGGAATCGCGAGATGGCGGAGGACGCCGAGGAACACGACTTGGAGAGTTTTCCGGAAGCTCCCGGCGCGGCCGAGCCGGCTGCCGAGCCTGCCGCTGAGGCGGTACCACCGGCGGAAACGCCGGCTGAGTCTCCCGCCGCGGCGGCGAACACAGCGGCGCCGGCGATCGCCCCCGAGCCGCCACCGGAACCGGCCCCCGCCGGGACGCAAGAAACGCCGCCTTCCGACCCTGGTCCGGCGCCGGCCCCCGCGCCCGAAAACGGACCGCCACCGGCGTAGTCCACGCGCACCTCCGGGCCGCGATGAGTAGATGGTGTTGTCATCGCGAGGCCCGCAGCGCGGGCCGTGGCGATCCAGATCTTCTGGATTGCTTCGTCGCCCTGGCGGGCTCCTCGCAATGACTGACTGAGATACACCCGCCTCTGCGCCGCCGTTGACACCGGGGGCCGGGGAGCGCTTTGCTGGGAGCGCCGGTTTCACTCCATGCCTCCGCCCGCGGCGCCTGCGCTCAGCTTTGTCATCCCGCTGTTCAACAGCGCGGACACCCTGAAGCCGCTGGTCAAGGAGGTCGAGGCGCTGAACGTCGAGGGCGGCCACGAGATCATCCTGGTCAACGACGGCAGTCGCGACGGCACGTGGGCTCTTTGCCAGGAGCTCGCGCGCGAGGCGCGCGTGCCGCTCACCATCGTCAATCACTCGCGCAATTACGGCGAGCACAACGCGGTGCTCACCGGCTACCGCCACGCGCGCGGCGCCCACGTGGTGAACTTGGACGACGACGGGCAGAATCCGCCGGTGGAGGCGGTGCGCCTGTGGGAGCACGCCCGGCGCGGCGGCTTCGACGTGGTGTTCGGCCAGTACGCGCGGAAGGAGCACTCGCCCTGGCGCAATGCGGGCAGCTGGTTCACCAACCGCCTGGCCGACGGGATGCTCGACAAACCCCGCGGGTTCTACCTCTCGAGCTTCCGCTGCGTGAGCGCGCTGGTGGCCCGGGCCGCCGCGGAGCACACCGGTCCGTTTCCCTACATCGACGGCCTCATCCTGCAGATCACGCAGAACCTCGGCTCGCTCGAAGTGCGGCACGCCGCGCGCCAGACCGGCCGCAGCGGCTACACCCTGCGCCGGCTGCTGCGCCTGTGGCTGAGTACGTTCGTGAATTTTTCCGTGATGCCGCTGCGGCTGGCGACGGTGCTCGGCCTCGTCATGGCCGCGCTGGGTCTGGTGGGCTTCGGCATCGTGGTGTACTGGCGGCTCACCAACCAGGGGCCGGCGTTCGGCTGGGGCTCGCTCATGGCGGCACTGCTGATCTTTTCCGGGACGCAGCTGGTCATCCTCGGCCTCCTGGGCGAATACATCGGCCGGATGTTTCTGGCGGTGAACCGCCGCCCCCAATCGGTCGTGCGCGAGGTGGCGCGGGGCGGACCCGCGACCTGAGGCGC
>CAZAFS010000440.1:0-3094 GCA_964484165.1 uncultured Opitutaceae bacterium
ACAGAAAGTTGGCGGCCATCGTGACCCTCGATCTCCTCATGATCGACCGGGAAATGGCGGACGCCATCGCCGGGCGGTGCCGGGAGCGGTATGGCCTGGACAGAGACCGGCTGCTGCTGAATGTCTCGCACACCCACAGCGGGCCCGTGGCCGGGCGGGAGCTGATGACGATGTACGATCTGGACGCGGCTCAAACCGAAGTCGTGCGGCGCTTCACCGAATTGGTGATCGACCGAACCGTCGCGACCGTGGGGGCGGCGATCCAAGATCAAAAACCGGCGACGCTGGCCTTCGGTCAGGGGCTCGCGGGTATCGCCGTCAACCGCCGGCGCCTGCCGACGTTCCGCGGCGTGGCCGGCGGGCCGGTCGATCCGGACGTGCCGGTGCTGTGCGTGCGGGCGACCGACGGAAGGCTCGTGGCCGTGGTCGCGGGTTATGCCTGCCACGCGTCCGCCCTGAACGACTACCAAATCAGCAACGACTGGCCGGGCTTCGCCCTGGAGGCAATCGACCGGGCCCATCCCGGGGCCATGGCCTTTTTCATCCAGGGCTGCGGCGCCGACGCCAATGCCTTCCCTCGCCGCGGCGAGGAGCTCGCCCGCGCCCATGGCAAAGTACTCGCCGCCGCGGTCTAGGACGTCCTGCAGGGCAAGTTGACGCCGCTCCCCGGGTCGTTGCGGACCGCTTTCGAACGGGTGGATCTGCCATTCCAGCATCCGTTGACCCGCGAGGAGTTGCAGCAGCGGCTGGTCGATCCGGATGTACATGTCCGGATCTACGCCCGGCACCTGCTCAACCGGCTCGGCGGCGCCGACCGCACGCCGGCCAGTTATCCATACCCGATCCTGGTCTGGCAATTTGGCCGCGAACTCACGCTCATCGCGCTCGGTGGCGAGGTGGTCGCGGACTATGCGCTCCGCCTCAAACGGCAGCACGGTTTCGACCACACCTGGGTGGCCGGCTATTCCAACGAAGTCATGTCCTATATCCCCTCACGTCGGGTCCTCGACGAAGGCGGATACGAAAGCGACTCCTCGATGATCTACTATGGCCGTCCCAGCCGCTACGGCGCCGCCGTGGAAGAGATCATCGTCGAAAAGGTCGGCGAGTTGGTGCGACGCACCGGGGCCTGGCAACCAGAAGGGCCGGAATGATGATCGACCATGTCGGTGCTTTGGCCGTGGCGGCCCGCGCGGCAAGAGGTGTCGCGCTCTGTGCTCTTGCGCTCCTGGTCTGTGGCTGCCCGCCGGCGGGCGGATCCCCGCCGCCTGCGGTTGAAGCGCGCTACGCCGCCACGCCCGTGGTCGTCGACGGCCGCTTTAACGACGCGGTGTGGACCGAGGCTCCCGCCTATCCGCTGGCCGGCATGGTCGTCGGCGGCCGACGCGCCCGGCTTCAGGAAATCGGAAGCGCCCGCTTCGCTTGGGATGACAAGTTCTTCTATGTGGCGCTCGAGTTCGCCGACGCAGATGTCGTGGCGGAGGGCGACGCCAACGGTCTGGACCAGATCCGTCTCGGCGATGTGGGGGAAGTCTTCCTCAAGCCGGAGGGGAAATCCTACTACTGGGAACTGCATGTGACTCCGCGCGGGAATCAGACCTCCTATTTCTTTCCCAGTGGCGGCCGGCGGCTTCCGGGCTGCAAGCTTGCGATCCACCGGCTGACGGTCGCCGCCCGGGTCGAGGGCACGCTCAACCAACCCGAGGACCGCGACCGGGGCTGGACGGCGGAGCTGGCAGTCCCCCGGACCATGCTGGCGGAACATGGCGACCGTTTCGGCCCCGGCAGCCGCTGGAGCATCCTCGTTGGACGCTACAACTTTTCGGTCACCCTGGATAACACAGAGCTGTCCACCATGCCCCCGATCTCCCAGGTCAATTTCCACCTAACCGGGGAGTTCGCGACGCTTCGGTTTGCGCCACCGCCCTCACCTTGAACCGGCCAGGTATCGCACGGCTCGCGGCTCGGGATTCGTGATGTCTCTCCCAGGTTTCCCTCTGCGCCGCCAGCAAACAGTCGCGCGGTCGGATCACTCGATTTGCCTCATCTGCTCCGGCCCAACCTTTTGGCCCACGCGGCCTTCATCTTCTTCATTTCCGCGTTCAGCCGGATCGGTTTGCCGGGGCACTGGCTTCGCGGCTCAACGAGCCAGCGGCCGCAATTGTCCCGCAGCACGGGCATCCGTTTCTCCACCGGCGGCGGTTCGACCGCTCGGGCCGGCTGGTCCGCATACCAGTAGGCGACGGACGACATTTCGTTGGCCAGGTGATTACCGTGCCCATGCTCGATCGTGACCTTGATCTCCTTTTCGAACCGGACCGGGTTCTCGAGATGGAACACGTAGCCCGTCTGATAGGCCCCTTCGTCCCACGGGCAATCCATCGGCGCGAGGGTCGTCTTTCCCTCGAACAACGAACTGCCGTTGCGGAGGAAGGCGTTGGCCTGCATGCACCAAGCCTGACCCAGATAATCCTCCGATCCCGTTCCATGGAGGTCCGGCGGCCACCTGTAACCATCGACCCAGATCATGTCATCACCTTCCCCCCACCAGTCGCCGCGGAAGTTGGTTACGCTGAGGTTGCACCCGCCGTAGTGCCCCCGTCCCCGGGCGGCGAGGATGACATAGTTGTTCTCCCAAGCCATCCGTCCCTTGTTGGCGATGTTGGCGAAGGCCGACTCCGGTCTCGTTGATGCCATCTCGGGCCCCCAGCCGCGGAACGGGTTCGCCCGGCGGAACTCGGCATGGAGGTAGCCGGCGTCATCCCGCCACTCGGGCATCGTCTCATAATCGATGTAGAAATACTGGCGGTGGCTCGCCTTGCTCTCGTTGACGAGTTCGATTCGGGCGCGCCGGCGGAAAGGCATCGGCAGATAGCAGTTCAACGCGCAACCTTTGTTGAACTGGTAGGGGAATCGAGTCGACGCGGTGAAAAACAGCGACTGGTACGAATTGACCATCCCGTGACCCAGACCGAAGAAGTCGCCTAGTGGGCACAACACGCTGGGAGCCGGGGCATCGTCCCAGGTGATGCGCAGGAGGCATTCCCGGTAGTGCTCCAGTTGCGTCATCCAGATGTGGGTGATCTGGCCCGGG
>CAZAFS010000441.1:0-3086 GCA_964484165.1 uncultured Opitutaceae bacterium
GCTCCAGCGCCAGTCCCACCGCCGTTTTCAAATCCAGCGTCGCCGGCACCGCCGGTGCCGATTCCGCCCGCACCAGGGTCCCGGCCAGACCCAGGACCGCCGCCAGCAAAACAGGGAATGCATGTGGCTTCATAGACGTAGGATTTCAGAAAACCGCGTTCAAACGACTGAGGGTGAGTGTGCCTTCGCTTCGGGCTCGAGCGCAACGTCGCCGAGCTTCTCGCGGTCGGCCTGGTGGTCGCGAGCCACCAAAGTGTACGCCGTGGGAACGACAAAGAGCGTGAACAGCGTGCCGACGCTCATGCCCGTGGCAATGATTAGTCCCATATGCTGGCGGCTGACGGCACCCGCCCCGGAGGCAAAGACCAGCGGCATGACGCCGAGCACCATGGCCGCCGTGGTCATGAGAATCGGGCGCAGCCGCACGCCGGCGGCCTCTTCCACGGCCTCGCGCTTGGCCCGCCCCTCGCGCTGCAGCTGGTTGGCAAACTGGGTGATCAGAATGCCGTGCTTGGTAACCAAGCCGATCAACGTGATGAGACCGACCTTGGTATAGATGTTGAGCGACAGTCCGTGGAACCCGAGGCAGATGAAGGCCAGCGCCCCGGAAATCGCGAGCGGGACGCTCAGCATGATGATGAGCGGATCGCGGAAGCTCTCGAACTGTGCCGCCAGCACGAGGAAGATGATGATAACGGCAAACGCCAGCGTGAGGAGAAAGGCGCCGCTTTCCTGCACGAACTGCCGCGACTGGCCGCCATAATCCACCGTGTAGCCCTCGGGGAAAAGCTCGCGGGCCTTGGCGTTCAAAAAGTCGAGCGCCTGCCCCTGGGTGATGCCCGGCTTGGGCACGCAGGTGATCGTGGCCGCATTGAGCTGCTGGAAGCGGTTCAGCGCCTGCGGCTGCGCCTGATAACTCACCGAGGCAAACGTCGACAGCGGCACGAGCCGGCCCTTGCCGGTGCTGACGTAAAAGTCGCCGAGCTGGTCAGGATTGAGCCGGAAGACGCGGTCCACCTGCGGAATGACCTTGTAGCTCCGGCCCTGGATGTTGAAAAAGTTGACGTAATTGCCGCCGAGCAACGATCCCATATCGGCCCCGACCTGCGCCATGCTGATCCCGAGCATGGCGGCCTTGTCGCGGTCGACATCAATGTACGCCTGGGCCTGGTCGAACTTGAGGTTGCTGTCGGCGTAGAAGAACAGACCGCTCTTGACGGCCTCCAGCACCAGACTGTCCGCCACCTGGGCGATGCGCGCCGGATCGTCGGTGGAGACCACGACGAACTGCACGTTGGCGCCGCCGGCCCCGGGCAGCGGGGGCCGCAGGAAGGACAGCATGCGCAACCCGGCCACGCTGCCGAGCTTCTGGGTGACCTCCGGCAGCAACTGCATGGTGGTGCGCTTGCGCTGATCCCACGGGGTCAGGGCCATGAGCGTGATGCTGTTGTTGCTGGCGGGATAGCCGTTGATCTGGATCGTCTGCGCGGTTTCCGGGAAGCTCTTCACGATCCCCGTGATCTCGTTGGAATAGGACTCGAGCTGATCGATGTTCGCATTGGGCGCGGCGGCGCCCATGGCGATGATCATCCCCTGGTCCTCGTCGGGCGCCAGGTCGTTTTTCGAGAGCAGGTAAAACGGCACCAGGCTGCCAAAGACGATGAGCGCAAAGACCGCCACCACCGGACGGTAGTTGAGCGTAGCGTGCAGGAGGCGCTCGTAGCCGGCCCGGACTTTTTCAAATTGACGGTCGAGGAAATGGGCGAACCGCTGGTGACTGCCGGTGTCGTGCCGGAGCAGTTTCGAGCACATCATGGGCGACAGGGTGAGCGCCACCACCCCGGAAACGATGACCGAGCCGGCGAGCGTGAAGGCGAATTCGCGGAAGAGCGCGCCGGTCAGGCCGCCTTGGAAGCCGATGGGGGCATACACCGCGGCCAGGGTGATCGTCATGGCGATGACCGGGCCGCCCAGCTCGCGCGACCCCTTGAGGCTGGCCTCGAGCGGCGACAATCCCTCCTCGATGTGGCGGTGGATGTTCTCCACCACGACGATGGCGTCGTCGACCACCAGCCCGATCGCCAGCACCATGGCCAGCAGGGTCAGCAGGTTGATGGTGAAGCCCAGGGCCAGCATCAGAAAACACGCACCCACCAGCGATAGCGGCATGGCGACGATGGGAATGACCACCGAGCGCACGGTGCCGAGAAACAGGTAGATGATGACGATGACAATCAGCAGGGCCTCGACCAGGGTGCTGACGACCTCGTTGATCGCGCTCCGGATGTAGTCCGTGGCGTCATAGGGAATCGACGCGTAGACGCCGCGCGGCAGCTCGGAGACGATCTGGGGAAAAATCCGGCGGACGTCGCTGATCACGGTGAGCGCGTTCGCCGTGGGCAGGACGTTGATGGCGATGGCGGTGGTCGGGTTGCCGCCGAACTTGACGGTCGCCTCATAATTTTCGGCACCGAGCGCCACGTCGGCCACGTCGCTCAAGCGGATGATGGCGTCATTCTGTTCCCGAATGACCAGCCGGCGGAATTCGTCGGCGGTGTGCAGGTCGGTGGAGACGTTGAGGTTCACCGTGATCGCCGAGCCCTTGGTGGCGCCAACCGCGGAGAGGAAATTGTTGGTCGCGAGCGCCTGCCAGACCTGCGACGGGCTGAGGCCGTAGGCCGCGAGCTTGTCGGGCTTCAGCCAGATGCGCATGGCAAAGACGCGGGCGCCGAGGATCTGCGCGCTTTGCACGCCCGACACCGCGGTGAGCTTCGGCTGGACGACGCGGTAGAGGTAGTCGGTGATCTGGTTCGAATCGAGTTCGTCGCTCGAGAACATCATGTACATGGCCGCGGTGGACTCGGCCATCTGCACGTCGATGACCGGATCCTGGGCGTCGGCCGGCAGCTGGTTGCGCACCCGGTTCACCTTCGACGTGATCTGGGTGAGCGCGGCGTTCGGGTCGTAGTTGAGCCGCAGGTGGACGGTGATCACGCTGACGCTGGGCAGGCTGCTCGACTCCATGTAATCGATGCCGTCGGCGCTGGCGATTTCGCGCTCGAGCGGCGTGGTGATGAAGCCGCGGA
>CAZAFS010000442.1:0-3070 GCA_964484165.1 uncultured Opitutaceae bacterium
GGCCCGCGTCACCGAGGCCTCGGACCGCCTGCATCGCACCCTGCTGGACAGCGTATCGCATGAGATGAAGACGCCGCTGGCGGTGATGGCGACCGCCGCCGAGAACCTCGCGGAGGGCGCGGCCGCCCCGGCCAAGCCCATGGTCGAGGAGCTGCGCACGGCGGTGCGCCGGCTGCAGCATCTCGTCGACAATCTGCTGGGCATGACGCGTCTGGAATCCGGCGCATTGCGACTGCGGTTCGATTGGACCGACCTTTCGGACCTGGTGAACTCCGCGCTGGAAGCGACCGTCGACGCCCGCCAGGGCCGCGCCGTGCAGGTGCAGCTGCCGCCGGACCTGCCGCTGGTGCGGCTCGATTTCGGCCTGATGCAGCAGGCGCTGGTGAACCTGATCCACAACGCCTGCCAGCACACGCCGCCGGCAGCCACCATCATGGTCACAGCCGGGGTCGACGAACCCGCCCAGCAGGTCTGGCTCGCGGTCGCCGACAACGGCCCCGGCCTGGACGCCGTTCAGCTGCCGCGGTTGT
Organism: uncultured Opitutaceae bacterium; assembly: GCA_964484165.1. GTDB lineage: Bacteria > Verrucomicrobiota > Verrucomicrobiia > Opitutales > Opitutaceae > Fen-1467. The sequence continues at coordinate 531 of CAZAFS010000442.1, forward strand.
TCGACAAGTTCTTCCGCGGCCGGCCGGACAAGGCCGGCGGACTGGGACTGGGGCTCTCCATTGTGCGGGGCTTCGCCGAGGCCCACGGCGGGCGGGTGCAGGCGGAAAACCAAGCCGCTGGCGGCGCGCGCTTTACGGTCTTCCTTCCCCTCGACCGGCATGGTATGGTGCCCCCCGAATGAGCACCGACGGCCCGCGTCTCGAGGTCCTCGTCATCGACGACGAGGTGCAGATCCGGCGGCTGCTCCGCGTCACGCTGGAGGCGGCCGGCTACGCCGTGCGCGACGCGGACGCCGGCCAGATCGGGCTTAACGAGGCCGCCTACCGCCGGCCGGACGCCATCATCCTCGACCTGGGTCTGCCGGATCTGCCGGGGGTCGAGGTCCTCAAGCGCCTGCGCGAATGGAGCAAGGTGCCGGTGCTGATTCTGTCGGTGCGCGGCGCGGAGGGCGACAAGATCGCCGCGCTCGACGCCGGAGCGGACGACTACCTGACCAAGCCCTTCGGCAGCGGCGAACTGCTCGCCCGGCTGCGTGTGCTGCTGCGGCGGGCGCAGACCCCGGAGGAGACGGGCGTGGTGAAGTTCGGCGCGATCGAGGTCGATCTGACCCGCCGGCTCGTGACGAAAAACGGGGCGGAGGTCCGGCTCACCGCCAAGGAATACGCGTTCTTACGCCTGCTGCTGGTCCATCGCGGCAAGGTCATCACCCACCGGCAGGTCCTGCGGGAAATCTGGGGACCGAAGGCGGAGGACCAAACCCATTACCTTCGCGTCTACATGGCCCACCTGCGGCAGAAGCTGGAGGATGAGCCGAACCAGCCGAAGTTCTTCCGGACCGAAGCGGGCATCGGCTACCGGTTCAGCGCGGAATGAGGAACAAGGGAATAGGGGAATGAGGGAGTAAGGGGACAGGCACTGGGAGGCGGCGCCGGGGCCCGGTCAAAAAGTTTCCTCGTCTCCCCCTTACTTTCACCTTCACTCTCACGCGTCCGTCATGCTGCGTTTCATCACGTCGCGCCTGTGGCAGTCGCTGCTGGCGTTGCTCCTCATCATCACCGCCACCTTCTTCATGATGCGGTTCGTGCCGGGCGGCCCGTTCACGGCGGAAAAGGCGGTGCCGAAGGAAATCCTGCGCAACCTGGAGGCGCACTACGGCCTGGACCGGCCGCTGTACCGGCAGTATTTCGACTATCTCGGCCATCTGGCGCGCGGCGATTTCGGGCCCTCGTTCAAGTATTCCAACCGCACGGTCAACGAAATCCTCGCCGACACCCTGCCCGTGTCCGCGGAACTTGGCGCCTGGTCCCTCCTCGTGGCCCTCGGGCTGGGCCTGCCGCTGGGCATCGTCGCCGCGCTGCGGCGCAACACCTGGGCCGACTATCTGGCCACGGCGATCGGCACGATCGGCCTCTCGGTGCCGACCTTCGTGGTCGGACCGCTTTGCGTGCTGGCCTTTGCCATCCACGCCGGCTGGTTTGACGCGTCGGGCTGGAGCCTGGCCTCGGATCGCGTGCTGCCCGCGCTCGTGCTCGGCCTGGCCTACGCCGCGCCGATCTCGCGCCTGACCCGCGGAGGGATGCTCGAGGTGCTGCACCAGGACTTCATCCGCACGGCGCGCGCCAAGGGGGCATCGGAATTCCGGGTGGTTTTCAAACATGCCCTGCGCGGCGGCCTGCTGCCGGTGGTCGCCTATCTCGGGCCGGCCATCGCCGGCATCCTGACGGGTTCCTTCGTCATCGAAACGATTTTCCAGATCCCCGGCCTCGGCCGCGAGTTCGTCAACAGCGCCTTCAACCGCGACTACACCCTCGTGCTCGGCACGGTGATTCTCTATGCGGCGCTGCTCATCGCGCTCAACCTCGTGGCTGACATCGTGCAGGCCTGGATGAATCCGAAGATTAGGCTGGAATGACGGCACCACGGATTTCACGGATGAACACGGATCGGCTCCAAATCACTTTCCGCGGCGCAGCGGCCGAAACCATCCGCGCCAATCCGTGTGATCCGTGGTCAATAAAGTGAACCCCGCCGCTCCACCGCTCTCCGCTCCGTCGCCGGCCGCCGAACCGATCGAGCGGGGCTCGTCGCCGGGGCATGACGCCTGGCGGCGCCTGCGCCAGAACCAGCTGGCGGTCTTCGGCGCCACGACCCTCGTGGTCGTGACCCTGGCCTGCCTGCTGGGCCCGTGGTTCAGCGCCTATCACTACGAGGACATCGATCTCCAACACGCTTTTGCGGCCCCCGGCATCCGCCACTGGCTCGGCACCGACCAGCTTGGCCGCGACCTGCTCGTGCGCATTCTCTACGGCGGCCGCGTCTCGCTCGCCGTCGGGCTGTGCGCAACCGTCGTGGCCCTGACCATCGGCGTGACCTACGGCGCGGTGGCCGGCTTCGTCGGCGGCAAGCGCGACGCCGCACTGATGCGCATCGTCGACATCCTGTACTCCCTTCCGTTCACGATCTTCGTCATCCTGCTGATGACCTTCTTCGGCCGGAACATCTACCTGTTGTTCGTCGCCATCGGCGCCGTCGAATGGCT
>CAZAFS010000443.1:0-3070 GCA_964484165.1 uncultured Opitutaceae bacterium
TGGACCGATATTCCCGTCACCAACCTCGACCGCGCCATCGCCTTTTATTCGGCGGTGCTCGGGGAAGCCGTCTCCAAGCAGACGGCCGAGCCCGGGGTCGAGTATGCGCTGCTCCCCTGGACCGAAGGCGTCGTTTCCGGCTGCCTCTACGTGGCGAAGGACAATGGGCCGTCGCTTAAGGGGTCCCTGGTCTATCTGAGCGTCGAAGGCCGGATCGATGACGCGATCCGGACGGTGGTGGCGATGGGCGGCCGGATCTTGGAGGCCAAACACCAGATCGGGCCCCACGGCTTCCGGGCCCTGATCGCGGACACCGAGGGCAACCGGCTGGCGTTGCACTCCATGAAGGCCTGACCGGTCACCCTCACTTTCACTCTCACTTTCACTTTCACCCTCACTTCAGCTCCTCCACCGCCATGATCCAAGTCACCGCCGTCGCCTTCACCGGCTATCCCGTCACCGACATGACCCGCGCGCGGGCCTTTTACGAGGGCCTGCTGCAATTGAAACCCACCGCCACCTGGGAAAACGACGGCCGATACTGGATCGAGTATGACATCGGTCCCGCGACGCTCGCCATCTCCAACATGTGGCCGAGCTGGCGGCCGGCCACCGACGGCCCGGTGGTCGCGCTCGAGGTCGCCGATTTCGACGCCGCGATCGCCGACCTGCGCCTCGGCGGCGTGAAGTTCACGCTCGAGCCGTTGGACTCCGGCTCCTGCCACCTCGCCATCGTCGGCGATCCCGACGGCAACTCGGTCCTCATCCATCACCGCAATAAGTCCTGATCCGGCGGCGCCACCCGTCCGGGCCCCGCCGGCGGACATGAACAACCCCTGACGCATGTCTTCAAATTCTCGCCTCTGCCCTCTGTCATCCTGAGCGTAGCGAAGGAGTAGGAAGCCCGCTTGCGGGCGATTGATCGGTCGCGAGCGACCTTCCTACCGAGCGTGGATTCTTCACCGCTTCGTTCAGTACCGAGCCGAAGGCGACATCAGCCATGACAATCCGATTTTGAAGACACCCCTTATTCCCATGAAAACTGCATCAATCCTCCTCGCGCTGGGCCTCGGGCTGTCGGCGGCAGCGGCCGCCGGCGGCGCGGAGCCCACGACCAAGCCCATGAATAATGCGAATCAGATCGACTACATTGAGTTCTCCGCTTCCGACCTCCCCGGGACCAAGGCCTTTTTCGAGCAGGTCTTCGGATGGAAGTTCACGGATTACGGCCCCGACTACTCCTCGTTTGAGGACGGGCGCATCACCGGCGGATTCTTCCGGTCCGACAAGCGCGCCTCCCTCGCCACGGGGACCGCCCTCGTCGTCATCTTTCATCCCCGGCTGGAGGAGATCCGCCAGCGGGTCCTGGACCACGGCGGCAAGATCACCCGGGACATTTTTTCCTTTCCGGGCGGCCGCCGCTTCCACTTCACCGAGCCGAGCGGCAACGAGCTGGCCGTCTGGTCCGATCATTGAACCTGCCGGCACCTTTTCCGGGGCCGGCGCAAACCACCACCACCATGTTCGCTGACTTTTTCCCCCGTTCATTCCTCCCGCCGGAGCGCGGCCCCCGGCCGGCCCGGACCACGTTCATCACCGCGGTCGCGTTGCCCGCTCCGCGCGACGCCGTCTTCCGCCTGCTGGCCGACATCGAGGCGCTGCCGCGCTGGACGCCGGGGTTCTGCGAGCGCATCGACCTCGAGCGCCGCGGGTGGCGGGCGCTGACCGCGGTCGGCGATTTGTTCTGCACGCTCGAAGCCGACGCCACCACGGGTGCGATCGACCTGCGCCTGGGCGAGCAGGCCGGCCGGCCGGAGCTGCATCTGCCGCTACGCGTGGTCGCGCTGCCGGCCGGCTGCACGCTCGTGTCGCTCCGGCTGGTGCAGGCGCCGGGTCAGCCCGACCGGCAGTTTGAGCGCCAGCGCCGGGCCCTGCTCGCGGCCCTGCAGGGTCTGGCCGACCGGTTCGGGCGCGGCGCGCCGCGCCCGGCCGGCGTCAACCGCGGGGAGGAATCCCCGTTTCCGCTCAAGCTGGGTTGGTGCCGCCGGCGGGCAGCCTGAGACCCGCCGTGAGCGTGAATCTCTTCTACAGAAGGTAACGAAGCGCACGAAGCGGCATGTATGTCTTCACACTGAGATCGCAAAGGGCGCAGAGGATTTCTTTCACAGAAGGTAACGGAGAGAACGGAGGATTGTTGTTCCGAACCACCTTCGCTTACTTCGCTTCCTTCTGTAAATGGATTGGTCTGGATTGGTTCCAAGCCGATCTCCGTTCCCTTCGTTGCCCCTGTAAAATGGCTTGATCCGGCTTTCCTCATAGGGGAAGCGCAGAGACTCCGTTTTGGTTTGAACGACCAAGATGCCAAGGTGTAGGGGCGCAGGCTTGCTGCGCCCGCTTGGCGTCTCCGCGCCTTGGTTGTTCATCCGGTCGATCCAACTGCAGCGGCAACTCCAAATCCTTTAACAGGAGGTAACTGAGAGAACGGAGAGGTCCGAATTTGCCTTAAACCGGCCTCAGTTTCCTTCGTTACCTCCTGTAAAAAGGCTTGGTCTGTTTTGGGCCGGCTTCTGTTCAATTTGCGGCAGCAAGAAGACCGGCCAGGTCGAGCGGGTGCGTGTACATCGCCACGCCGCCTTCCGCATCGCGCGGCCATTTGTCGCGCGGGCGGTCCCAGTACAGTTCGACGCCGTTATCGTCGGGATCGCGCAGGTAGAGCGCCTCGCTCACGCCGTGGTCGGAGGCGCCATCGAGTTCGATGCCGGCGCGCTGCAGGCGCCGCAGGGCGTCACCGAGCACGGCGCGGGTGGGGTAGAGGATGGCCACGTGGTAGAGTCCCGTGGCGCCGGCGGGCGGCGGCCGGCCGCCGAGGCTCTCCCAGGTGTTGAGTCCGAGGTGGTGGTGGTAGCCGCCGGCGGAGACGAACGCGGCCTGGGCGCCGAAGCGCTGCGTGAGCTGGAAGCCGAGCACGCCGCAATAGAAGTCGAGCGCGCGCGGGAGGTCGGCGACCTTGAGGTGCACGTGCCCGATGCGCACCCCGGCATCGATGGGCGGAACGGTGGTGGAAGCCATG
>CAZAFS010000444.1:0-3052 GCA_964484165.1 uncultured Opitutaceae bacterium
GCAGGCTGGTCAGGCCCACGTGGCCGACGCCGGCGCACAACGTCAGCAGGATGGTTTTCGCGTGGGTCCAGCCGCGGGCGCGCGCCACCAGCACGAACGGCAGCCAGTGGGTCGGGATCGCCGCATGGAAAAAGGCCACGGTGAAACCCGTGAGCGCAATGGTCATCAAGACGGCGGAATTCATGCGAAAGGGCGGAATGGCTGGGCGGACCGGGCCAAAGCGGGCACGTTGATCGACCGGCCGGACAACTCCAATCCAATTCCTGCCCGGCGGACGGCCGGGGCGGCCGGCGGAAGATGCGCGCAACCGGCTTGAGAACTGGAGCGGCGACGCCCTCGTCGCCGATTTTCGAAGGGGAACACGCGGCGAGGGCGCCGCGTCCCCAGTGAGGCCAATCCGTTGTCGCTGGGGTCACCTCGGCTCGCCAAATGCCCGTGGCGCGGGACGAAGGTGGCCGACCCTCGAGGCCACTCGAGCGGCGAGCCGGCGGGCTGTGCTTTTGCCCCCCGAAAAACACGCCACTTCATCGCGGTGCCCTCGGATTGATCTCCGTGTCCTCTGTGTCGAAAAAAGTCCATCTTCCGCCATCGCCGGTGCGAGATAGCGCAGGCAATACCTGACGGCCTTGATCGCGCGCCAGCGAGCTTTCCACCGTGCCCGCCGCCGGGGCGCTTGGGCAGTATCGCAGGAATCCCGCCAGGTCCGCCGGCAAAAAGATGAGTTTCCTTTTGGCGCTTTTGGTGCCTTTTGGGTGGCGATCCATGACTTCCCGCGAACGTTTTCTCGCCGCCTGCGCCTGCCGTCCGCTTGAGCGGCCGCCGGTCTGGATCATGCGCCAAGCCGGCCGCTACCTGCCGGAATACCGCGCGCTGAAGGCCCGGCATCCCTTTGCCGAGCTGGTGCGCACCCCGGCGTTGGCGGCGGAGGTCACGCTCCAGCCTCTGCACCGCTTCGCCCTGGACGCCGCCATCCTCTTTTCCGACATCCTGGTCGTGCCCGAGGCCCTGGGCCAGGGCTACCGGTTCAAGGACGAAGGCGGCATCGCCATGGAGTTCCGCCTCGAGACGCGCGCCCAGCTTGACCGGCTCTCGGCCGGCGGCGTCCGCGAAAAACTCGGCTATGTCGCCGCCGCGCTCCGCCTCCTCCGGGGCGAACTTGGCGACCGCACGGCCCTGCTCGGGTTTGGCGGCTCCCCCTGGACCCTCGCCTGCTACATGATCGAGGGTGGGGGCTCGGAGGAGTTCGCGGGCCTCCGCCGGCTCTTTCGCGCCGACCGCGGGTTTTTCGACGCCCTCCTGGACAAGCTCTCCACCGCCCTGATCGACTACTTTAAGCTGCAGATCGAGGCCGGTGCCGACGCCATCCAGATCTTCGACTCCTGGGGCGGACTCGTCGCCGGGCCGGACTACGAGCCGGCTTCGCTCCAGTGGATCCGCCGCATCATCGCGGCCCTGCCCGCGGGGTTTCCCGTCATCCTCTTCGCCAAGGGCACCGCCGCCCACCTGGCCGCGCAGGCGGCCGCCGGCGCCACCGTGCTCAGCGTCGACGCGACGGTTGACCTGCCCGCCGCGCACGACGCACTCGCCGGGGACGCGAATCTCAAGGCCAGGAATCGCCGCGTCGCCCTCCAGGGCAACCTCGACCCCGCCCTGCTCGGCACCACGGCCGGAAACGTCCGCGACGCCACCCGGCGCCTGCTGGAATCGATGCGCGGGCGCCCGGGCCACATCGTCAACCTCGGCCACGGCATCGAGCCCGACGCTCGCCTCGAGTGCGTGTCGGCGCTGGTCGACACCGTGACCGCCTGGAAATAAGGCCGCAGCCGCCAGTCCGGCGGGCCTGGGCGTGTTTTCAAACCCCTGTTTTATGGGCTGGTCATCCTGAGCGTAGCGAAGGAGTAGGAAGCCCGCTTGCGGGCGATTGATCGGTCGCGAGCGACCTTCCTACCGAGCGTGGATTCTGCTTCGCTTCGCTCAGAATGACAATCCGGGTTTGAAGACACGCCCTAGCGTAGGAACTCGAGGAATGCGCCGACCAGTGCGGCAACTGGAATATTCTGGCCCCGTTTGCGGGCGTATGCCAGAAAGCGCTCGAGATGCGCGCCCCACCAGAATTCCTTCCCGGGCGGCAGATGGAATTCCTGACCCGCCAGCAAGCTTTGGACCCAAGGCTTGGCGGTCTCGGGTTGGGTGAGAGCCGGGGACGGAGTGCCGGCGGGATTCTTCGTGATTCGGAAATCCGGCACTTCCGCCTAAAACGTCCACTTTTGTGTGCCTATCCCGGCAAACCCACACTTTTCTGTCCCTAAACAACGTTAGCAAAATGAAACCTCTACTCTGCGTTATCTTTCTACTGCACGTCTCTGTGGCGCTTGCATCCGCCGTTCAAAGCTCGAGTGCAGTCCACAACTGGTATTTCGATTTTTGCAGCGGTCAAACTGTTGCCCGAGTGCGTGGCGTGAAGGCGGAAGAGAAGACCGAAACACTCGTAATTGAGCGGGCGTTCGGCCGCTATATAGGCGATGCCTTCGTGTTGGACTCCGAGGTTGAATCGGATTCTGGAGCTCATCTCCTGTCGGGAATAATGCATTGGGAACGGGTGGGGGACCATTTCGAGGCGGAGATTAAAGCTGGGACCGCGACGTATCGCGGGGTGGCGCATATCTATCCCTCTCAAGAAGCTGTAATTGAGATATTTTCGGGCACAAACAGGATGAGCCGAGGAGAGTATCATCTGCGGAGTGGAACGCTGTACGGCCGTACAGATATTTATGATGCAGCTGGGAAAGTTGTGACTGTCTGCCATTCCGAGGTGAAAAAAAGTGCTAACCAGCCGCCAGAGCCAACGCCTACAGCCGTCACGCCTCCTGCGAGGCAGGAGGCGCGCCAGCCGTAGGCGTGGCTCAGCTATATCGTTCGGCCAACCACCGACGAAACTCGCTCCCCATGACGACGACGAATTACCTAGCTTGTCCCACTGAGATCGTCGAGGCGCCGGTCGGCGTCGTGTGGAAGCTGCTCACCGACATCTCCGGCTGGGGCAGTTTCTTTG
>CAZAFS010000445.1:0-3051 GCA_964484165.1 uncultured Opitutaceae bacterium
CAGGCCGCGGCGGGCGTCGATCCAGAAATTCTTGGCGTCGAGCGTCGGGTTGCCGCCGGCCTTGAAGGTGGGCTCGCCCTTCAGCCCGGTCGGAAAGAGATACGGGTGCAGGCGCAGCTCGTGCGTCCGCACCCCCCGGGCGTGGGCGCAGAGGCGGACCTCGAAGGCGTTGAACACGCACTTGATGAGGCCGTCGAAACCGAACTCCGCGAACCGCGGACTGTACGGTTCCACCCCGATCCAGTGGTCGTCGTAGAAGACGAAGGCCTTCTTGCCGTGGCGATGGACGAGGTCCACGCACTGCCGGCCGAACCCGATCACGAAGTCGTGGACGAAATCCATGTAGGCGCGGTAGCGGCGCGACGGCGCGTTGTGGGTTGAGTTGTAGAGGCCGCCGTTGACGAAGTCCTCGGAGGTGAGCTGGTACCCGTGTCTTTTCGCGAACAGCCGCAATGCGCGCGGGCTGACGGTCATAGCGTAGTCGCCCCAGTCGGAGTAGACGTAGCGCAGGTTCGGATCGTCGCCCCAGAACCACGTGAAGTTATAGAACATCGACGTGAAGCGGACGACGGTGGTGTCGGGATGGTCCTGCAGCCACCGCTCGAGGTAAGCCAGCAAGACCACCTGGGTCTCGGGATGCATCGGATCCACCGCCGCGAGATGCTCGCGGTCGCCCCAGTTGTTCGTGATGTGATTGTACATCGAGATCTCCTCCCAGATGCGGAAGGTGAGGAAGTTCACGGTGTACTGGTGGCCGGGCACGGCGCCGCGGACGGTCACGGTGCCCTTCCGGGCGTTGGCGGACCAGCGGCGTTTCGGGACCTCCTGGCCGGTGGTGCGGTCGAACACCTGCCACCAGCGCTTCGGGTCGTCCCGGAAATTCACCACGAACTGCTCGCGGAAAAACCCCTTGAGCAGCGCGATCGTGACGGTGGCGCGTGCGGCCACGACCGGGAAGCTCATCAGGAAGTTCTGCTGCAGCATGTCGGGACGCTGCCTGGCCCAGGCATTGACCGAGCGCACGAGGCAGAGGGTCGAGTAAATGTCGTAGCCCGACTTCGTGATTGCGGGCGAGAGCTGGGTGCCGTCGCTGTCGCGGATCGTGTCCGCGCCCCACTGCTTCGCCAAGCGGAGCGTCAGTTCCTCGTGACCGGCCTCGCCGGGCAGGGTGAAGCTGCCCTTGGTCAGATCGGGAGTGCTCATAGCAGAAGGGAATCCTTTAAACCACGGATTTCACGGATAGACACGGATATTGTCCAAACGCCGGGCGGATGACTTCAGGAAATCCGTGTAGTCCGTAGTCAATCTCGGCGCCATGCACATTGATGCCTGACAGTATGAAACGCTAGCGGGCCCCCGAGGTGGGGCGGGCTTTAGGCCCGCCATGGCGGTGTCTGGGTTCACCTGGCCTCGCCGGATCTCGTATTGGCGGGGATAAACCCCGCCCCACCGAAAGGTATTGGCGGGGATGAACCCCGCCCCACCAGGCGCGGCCCCTCACCTCGCGATCGGCGCCACGCGGTAGAGCCCGGTGCCGTGCCATGGAATCTCCGGCGCAAACTCACCGGTGAACTCGCCAAGATCCTGGTGCTGCCAGAGGTCGAGGATGCGGCACGGGCCGGCCAAGCCCAGCTCGGCCAGGTTGACCGCCACCGGCGTGCCCGCGGGCCCCGTGGCCGGTCCGGTGCGGTCGCGGGCGTTGAATAGCGCGACATATTTGTCGGCGGTGCCGGGCACATCGGCGGTCCAGCCGATCAGATCGGCGCGGTTGAAGAGCTGGCGTCCGCTGGTGCTGTGCTGGTCGACGGCCAGCACCTCGTCATTGGTCAACAGCGCCAAGGTGGCGTCGTCGAGCTTGGTCAGGTCGCCGCCCATGATCAGGGGCGAGCGCGCGATCGACCACAGGGTCATGACCGTGCGCTGCTCGTCGGGCGTGAAGTGCGTGGTGCGCCGACCGAGGTCGAGCACGCCGAGCGGCAGCATGTCGGCATCGGGCCAGTGGCCCGGTCCGGCGGACGGCGCCCACCGGTGCAGGCGTTCGAACTGCTCGTGAAGCGCCGGCCAGTTGTCCCAGAAATCATCGCTGATGCGCCACAGGTTGGCGTGCCGCATGACGTGCTCCGCCGCGGCGAGCGGCGTTTCGCCGGGCGACAGGCTCAGCACCATCGGGCGGCCGCTGTGGTCGATGGCCGTCCGCACCGCCTCGACCTCCGCCTGGTGCTCGAAATACGGCCGGCTCATGTCGTCGACCTTCACGAAGTCGACGCCCCAGGACGCCAGCAGGGCGAAGACCGCGTCGTAGTAGGCCTGGGCGCCCAGCCGGGCCAGGTCGACGCCGTACATGTCGGTGTTCCACGGACAGACGCTGTTCCGGTTCGCAATATCGGCCGCGTGGTACGGCGTGTCCTTGACCGCCGTGTTGGCCGCCACCGCCTGGCGCGGAATGCCCCGCATGAGGTGGACACCGAACTTCAGGCCGTGCGCGTGGACATAATCGGCGAGCGGCTTGAACCCGGCGCCGCCAGCCGCGGAGGGAAACCGGTTGACTGCCGGCAGCAGGCGCCCCCACTCGTCCATGACCAGCTTCGCCCCCGGGCGGTAGTCGAACCCGGTGGAGCTTGGCTCGTACCACTGGATGTCGACGGTGACGTATTGCCAGCCGTGGCGCGCGAGATGGGCGGCCATGAAATCGGCCTGCGCCTTGGTCTGGGCCTCGGTCACCGTGGTGGCGAAACTGTCCCAGCTGTTCCAGCCCATCGGCGGCGTCGGCGCCCACGATAGAAAGGCCGGCGCCGTTTCGTCGGCGGCCAGGGTCAAGCTGCCGCAGGTCGCCAGCATTGCCGCCACCCACCGCGTTGCGCGCAGGGAGATCATGGCGGCGATTCTGCCGCCGCCAGCCGCCGCCTCAATCGGGAAAAGCGCGCGTACGGACCCGTGCCATTCGGAGCACATGAGGCCCTGTCAAACCCAGACTGTCATTCTGAACGAATCCACGTTCGGTAGGAAGGTCGCTCGCGACCGATCAATCGCCCGCAAGCGGGCTTCCTACTC
>CAZAFS010000446.1:0-3042 GCA_964484165.1 uncultured Opitutaceae bacterium
CGCTGTTTGTCGCCTCATCGCCGGGCATCTGGATGGACCGCACCATGGTGGTGCTTCTCGTGCTCCTGCCGGTCTGGATCGTCCTGTGGGGACGCTCGAAGGTTGGAAAGTGGACCGCATTTCCCGCCGGCCTCTGGAATGGAGACTGGAAGGCTCCGGCGGCGCCCGAACGCGCGGCGGTGGCCGCCGCGCCCGCGGTGGGTCCGGCGACCATTTCCGACCGGTTGCTGCGGACCGTGATCATCGCCGGAGTCGCGGGAGCGATTGCCTGGGCGCTGGTGAAGCCGTTCACGTCGGCAGTTCCTCCGCTCACGTTGAACGCCGGCGCGGCCAAGGAGATCGCGCGCGCGGCGGTGAAAAGCCGGGGTGGCTCGCTTCCGGCCTCGTGGCGCACGCTGGCATTGGCGGTCGACGGGGCGGACGAATCGCACCGCTTTGTGTGGAGGACTGCCGGCCGCGGCGCCTTCGAAGCGCTGCTCGGAGGCGACCTCGCGCCGCCCTGCTGGTTTGTCCGCTTCGTCACCTTCGAAGGCGACGTGGCCGAGCGGGCGGAGGAATGGCAGGTCTGGGTGGCGGGCGACGGCCATATCCTGCGCGTGCGCCACCAGCTTCCGGAGGCGCGTCCGGGCGCCGCGCTCGCCGAGGCCGACGCCCGCGCCCGTGCCACCGCGGTGGTGCGGGAGAGATTCCAGATCGATCCGGCGAAGCTCAAGGAGGTGTCGGCCTCGCCGATGAAGCACCCCGCCCGCACCGACTGGGTCTTCATCTTCAAGGATCCGGCCGGAGTCCGGTTGCCGCAGGGGGAGCGGCGCATCCTGGTCGCGATCGCCGGCGACACCCCCGTGGATGCCAGGCGCTTCGTGTTTGTGCCCGAGGCTTGGCAGCGGGAGGAGCGGCGGCTTGGATCCGTCTTCGATGTCGGGAACATCGTCCGGAACTTGCTGCTGTTCGGACTGATTCTCGCGACGGCCGGAATGGGAATCGTGGCGTGGAGCCGCGGGCGGTTCAGCGTGCGGCTTGCGGCGAGCTTCGCGGCCGTCCTGTTGCTGTCCGGGGTTGCGCAGACGGCGAACCGCTGGCCGTCGATCGTGGCCCGGTTCTCGACGGCGCAGCCGTTCGGGCTGCAGCAGACGCTCGCCGTGGCATCGGTGGCGGTATTGACCCTGGTGACGGCCGCGAGCGTCGGGCTGACGGCAGGAGTGTCAGGGTGTTGGCTCCGTTCCCCGCTCGCCGATCACCGCCGCGCAATCCTCCTGGGGTGTGGGCTGGGGATGGCCGCCGTCGCACTCAAATCCCTCATCGAGGGCTTTCGCGACCGCGCCAATCCGCTTTTGCCCGCGGTGCACTATGCGGGGTTCTATTCTCCGGTCCTCGGGCCAACGGTTGATGCCGCGGTGGACCTCCTGAGCAGGGCCGTGTTCTTGATCGTGATGTACGCGGGCTTGGATCGGCTCACGGGTGGCTGGACCCGCCGGCGGATGGTCTGGGGTGCCGCCGCGTTCCTGTGCTTTGTGATCATCACCCAGCCGTTCGGCGCGCCTTCGCTGACCGTGTGGGCGGGCACCGCGCTCCTGGGTGGCCTCTTGTTGACTGGATCCTACGTGCTCGTGCTGCGATTCGACCTTTCAGTCCTGCCCCTCGCCCTCGGTGTGGCCGCGGTGCTGAACCTGTTCTCCCTTGGAGTTCGCGATGCCTACCCGGGTGCCCTGGCGGGCGCGGTGCTCGGCATCGCGGTGACATCCGTGCTGGCCTGGTGGTGTCATATGCTTTTGCGAACGGCGGGCGAAGGCTCGAAACCGATTGTCGCCGGCGGGGCGGCTCCGGCAGGAGTGCCGCCGGCGGCGAATGCGTGACCGGAGGCCGGCCGTTGGGTGAGGCGGGCTTGTGCGCCGGCCGTGAGGAGGCGCGCGCCCAATACCGGTCCGCTGGATGCCGGGCGACCGGCGGGCGGAAGGCGCCGCCGCGGTCCGGCCGTCAGAACGTCGAGATCGCCTTGGCGCTCTCGATGACCACCCAGGCGCAGCCCGCGCCCAGCAGCCACAGCAGAAGGCTCTTGCCCAGCCGGCGTCGGTGCAGACTCACCTCGTAGTGATCGGCGTTCACCTGCCGGGCCCCGGTTTCCGCCAGAGAGCTGACAAATTGCGCGTTCGGACCGCCGCCGGGGTGGAAGCGCGCACTGTCGGCCGGCCCCAAAAGGGCGGCCTGACGGTGCAACCAGCGGACGAGGGCGCGCGACATGCGCCTCCTTTAATCGAATTTGATGTCGTTTTCTCAAGGGGAAACTGTCAAGAAAGCGCCCTTTCAACGCACTTTTACCGGTTTCGCCGCCGATGCACCGTTTTCATTACCTGGGCAACGCCTTGCACTGCGAGTCCGTCGATCTCGCCGCCGTGGCCCGGCTGTACGGCACCCCGACCTACGTTTACAGCGCCGCCACGGTTGAGGACAACTACCGCCGCGTGGCGGCCAGCCTGGGCGGGCTCGAAGTGCAGGTGTGTTACGCGTTGAAGGCCAACTCCAACCTCGCGCTGCTGCGCCTGCTCGCCAACCTCGGCGCGGCATTCGACATCGTCAGCGGCGGGGAACTGCGCCGCGTGCTCGCCGCCGGGGCCAAGGTCGACCGGAGCGTCTTTGCCGGCGTGGGCAAGACCGGAGCGGAGATCCGGCTCGCCCTGGAGTCGGGCATCTACTCCCTGCACGCGGAGAGCGAGCCCGAACTCGCGCGCATCAACCACATCGCCGGCCAGCTCGGCTGCAAGGCGCCCGTGGGCATCCGCGTCAACCCGGATGTCGATGCCAGGACCCACTCGAAGATCACCACCGGGAGGAGTGAAAACAAGTTCGGCATTCCCCTGGCCCAGGCCGCCGCCGCATACGCGGCCGCGGCAAAGTTTCCCCATCTCGCGCTCAAGGGCGTGCAGATGCACATCGGCTCGCAGCTGACCGAGGTCGGGCCGTTCGTCGAGGCCGTGGAAAAGGTCCTTCCCCTGGTCCAGCAACTGCAGCGCGATCACGGCATCAGCTATTTCAGCCTCGGCGGCG
>CAZAFS010000447.1:0-3036 GCA_964484165.1 uncultured Opitutaceae bacterium
GACTAGCGCAGTGGTTCGCACGCCTGCCTGATTATAACTCGTTGATTCCATGTTTATTAGATAAAAAAGATCGTCCATCCATTGTATGCTCTTTTGCAGACAATTCAACTATAGTGACTTTCGCCAAACGGGAGAGGCTGACGGCTTACAGAATCTGATGGAGGCGGTGCTGGAGCGCGTGTTCCTTTATCGCGATGGCGCCGAGCATGTAACCTGCAACGAGTATGCTAGTGCCAGCGCTGGCCGAAGCATTGTGGGCACACCGTGCGTCACGCCATGAGGCAAGTGGCAGAGTATTCAAAAACGGAGTGCCGACTGCGGAAACACTGCACGACGATTTGAAAGCCTGCGACATCGCGGTCTGTGACGATTTGGGCCGCGTCGTGAGTTTTCACGCCCTGCGCCACACGTTTGGCAGCATGCTGGCGCGAGCAGGTATCCCGTCGCGCGTGACGATGGAGCTGATGCGGCACAGCGACATGAGGCTGACTCAAAGCACGTCCACTGATGCCACGCTGCATCCGCTGTTTAACGAGGTGGAAAAACTCCCGTCCCCCACGACCTCACGAGGAGCCTCACCAAATTCCGCCAAAACGGGTCAAAATGAGAGAAACCCCGTCCAAAGCGACCCGACGCACACGAGCGAAAAAATCGTCGCCATCAGCGAGCGCGGAACGCACTTGGGCAAAGCCGTCCCATCTTGGGAAAATGCGGGGCTGGCGGAGAGGGTGGGATTGACTCGCTGCGCTCGAGGCTGCGCCCCACGCCTGCGGCGTGCCCCAATCCCACCTCGCTGGCATTGCCGCCAGTACCGGCTGCGCCGGTCCGCCATGAACCTGAGGTTCATGGCGGAGAGGGTGGGATTCGAACCCACGGTGGACTTGCGCCCACTCCTGATTTCGAGTCAGGTACGATAGACCACTCTGTCACCTCTCCAGCGGCGGGGGCCGAGATTGCGAAAACGTCCCGCCAAATGAAAGCCCAAAAACCGCCGCGGCACCACGCCGGCTGGTCCGGGATTTCGAATAGCAAAATTTGCGGTGGCTTGTTCAAGATATGCGGAGTCAATCGTCGCCCTATTCCGTAACCTTCCGGCACGTCAAACCAGGCCCCGCACCCGACACCAGAACCCGGTCTTCCGGCCCCACCGCCACCGCCCTTTCCCTCCATGCATGTTTCCCGCAAGAAAACCGTCCGGACCTGGCTCCTCGTCGCGGGCCTTTCGATCTGGGGATTGCTGGTGGTCTCCTGTGTCACCACCGAGCGCGCCGTGATCGCGCCGCCGCAGATCCCCGGCGCCACCTACGTCGGCTCCAAGCAGTGCGCCCAGTGCCATGCGGACATCGCCGACGGGTTCGCCACGGCGACTCACGCCAAAGTGGCGGTGGCCAGGGCCGGCGCCATGAACACCGGCTGCGAGAGCTGCCACGGCCCGGGCAGCCTGCACGTGAAGGCGGGCGGCGGCGCGGGCACGATCATCAATCCGCGGAAGTCGCCCGACACCTGCTTCCAGTGCCATCTCGACAAGCGCGGCCAGTTCAGCCTGCCGCACAGCCACCCGGTGCTGGCCGGGAAGATGAGCTGCAGCGACTGTCACGATCCGCACAAGGACAACGCCATCCGGGGTGGTGGCGCCGCCCTGGCGGCCTCGACCGAAACCTGCCTCAAGTGCCATACCCAGCAGGCGGGCCCGTTCACCTACACGCACGGAGCGATTCGCGAGGAAGGCTGCGTCGCCTGCCACAATCCGCATGGCACGGTCAACGACAGGATGCTGATTGCGCGGGACGCCAACCTTTGCCTCCGGTGCCACCTCGCAACGCTGACTCCCGGGTTCAACATCGGCGGCTACAAGACCGGCAGCGCCCATGCCAATGCCATCGGCTCCCGGCTGTCAGAAGGCACCTGCTGGTCGGGCGGGTGCCACGAAGATATCCACGGCTCCAATGTGAACGCTTCTGTGCGCCCCTAACCCACCCACACATCCACTGCCATGGATACCAATCTCTCCTTCCTGCGGCGCGGTGCCGGCCTGATCTGCGCCGGCGCCCTCCTCGCCCTTCCCGCCATCAGGTCTTCCGCCGCCGGCACCGCCGCGCAGACCGACGCCTTCCCGCTGCTGGACAATTACGTCAAGGTCTCCGGCCTGGCGCCATTTAAGTCCGGCGACAGCGCGGCGTTCGCCGCCCGCACAGGCATGCCGGCGACCGGCGTCGGCGGCATCGAGGATCTGTCTTACAGCGAAGACCTGAGCAAGGACAGCACCATCACCATCAACGGGCACGCGCTGGGCGGATCGGACGATTATCTGGCGGTCTTGAAGCTGACCACCAACGATCTCGGTTCGATCGAAACCGGCTACAAGCAGTTCCGCACGTTCTATGACGGCGTCGGCGGGTTCTTCCCCCTGGCCGACACCTTCCAGAAGCTGAGCTACGAGCAACTGCACGTGGACCGCGGTTCGTTTTGGTTCAAGGCGACGCTGGCCAAGCCGGATCGGCCGGTCTTCACCCTGAGCTTCCAAGCCGACACCCGGACCGGCCAGAAGGACTCCACCGAGTGGGCCGCGATCGTCAACCCGAACGCGGTGATCTCGAAGGGGGCGCTCGTCGGCACGGCCGCACCCGCCAACACGCCGTTTGTCGCCCCGAATGTCCTGAACCTGGGCGAGCATCATCAGGTCCTTGAAGCCAGCATGGTGGCCACGGTCGGTAAGATCACGGATACCCTCAAGGCGAGCCTCGACTGGGTGAACAACAACGACTGGCGCAGCTACGTGAAATATCCGGGGTCCACCGTGCTCGCCGATCCGACGGTCACCGTCCTGGACGACCAGCGGCTGATCAAGTCCAACAGCTTCCGGCTCCTCAACCAGACCGACGTCAAATTCAATGACCACATCGCCTTGGATGTCGGCCTCACCTATCTCCACCAATCGAGCACCAATGGCGGTCAGTGGACCAACCCCACTTATAGCACGACCTTGAAACAGGTCTACACCGCCATGTACGCCGCCAACATCTACGGCGGCGCCAA
>CAZAFS010000448.1:0-3036 GCA_964484165.1 uncultured Opitutaceae bacterium
TCTTCACCTCCGCCTGCGATTTGCCGCAGAACGAGCACAGGGTCATGCGGGAGGACTTGGCCATGGCGGGGGCAGCGTTGGCGGGGGTTAAGGGGAAAAGTCCCGGGCGATCGGGGACCTCAGGCGGCGGACGGCACCGCCAGGGTTTGGGCTTCGCGCGTCGAGGCCACCACGTGGTCGACGATGCCATAGGCCTTGGCTTCCTCCGCGCTCATGTAGTAGTCGCGATCAGAATCCTTGTCGATCTGCGCCGGCGTCTTGCCGGTGTGCCGGGACAACGCCTCGTTGAGCGTCTGGCGCCAGCGCAGGATCTCGCGCGCGGCGATGGCGATGTCCGCCGTCTGGCCGCCGGCGCCGCCGGTCGGCTGGTGGATCATCACCCGACTATTGGGCAGGGCGAAGCGCTTGCCCTTCGTGCCCGCCGCCAGCAACACCGTGGCCATGCTCGCGGCCTGCCCGATGCAGTAGGTCTTCACATCGCACTGCAGGAAGTTCATCGTGTCGTAGATCGCCATTCCGCCCGTGACCACGCCGCCCGGTGAATTGATGTAAAGATGGATGTCCTTCTTGGCGTCCTCCATCTGGAGGAAAAGCAGCTGGGCGATCACGAGATTGGCCACGCCGTCATCGATCGGGGTGCCGATGAAGATGATCCGGTCCTTCAGCAGGCGGGAATAGATGTCCATGCTCCGCTCGCCGCGGCCGGTGTTTTCGATGATGAATGGGACGTAGTAACTCACGTGCGATGCGGGTCGTTCATGCCTTGGGGACTGCCGTCGTGACGGTAGCCTTGGTCACCAGGAAATCAAGTGTCTTGTCGAAAACGATCGCCTGCTGGAGCGCCCGCAGCCGTTCGCGATCGTTCGCCAGCTCGCGCGCCACCTTCTCCGGGCGCTGGTTCGCCCGCAGGGCTTCGCGCATGATGGCGCTGTCGAGGTCGCGCTCGTCGGCCTGGATCTTCTCCTTTTCGGCGATCTTGGCGAGCAGGAGCTGGGTTTTCACGCGGCTCGCGGCGGCGCGGCGCGCATTCTCGTAAAGCTCCACCTTGTTCTTCTCGAACTCGGCCTCCGGCACGCCGCGGCGGAGATTGTCCTCCATGAAGCGGCGCAACACCTCCTGGGTTTCCGAGGCGAGGAGGCTTTCCGGCAGAGGGAACTCGACGCGCGCGGCGAGGGCCTCGCTGACCTGCTGGCGCTGGGCGCGCCGGTTCTCATAGTCCTTGCGCACCTTGAGATTCTGGCGGACTTGCGCCTTGAGCGCGGCGAGATCGGCCACCTGCTGGGCCTTGAAAAACGTCTCGTCGAGCGCCGGCAGTTCGCGCGTGCGCACCTCCTGGACCTCGAGTGAATAGACCGCAGCCTTGCCGGCCAGCTCGGGCACGGCGGCAAAATTCGCCGGAAAAGTGATGGCGGCATCCTTCTTGTCGCCCGCCTGCAAGCCGGCGAGCTGCCGCCCGAGGCCCGGAATGAGCCCTTCCTGTTCGCCTTCGACCTCCTCCCAGGTCTGGGGCACCTTGCCGTAGACCTGTTTTTCGGGCGCCAGCTCCGCGATCGGCTTCCCGTCGATCGCACCCTGATAGGCCAGCTTGATGAAGTCGCCCTTCTGCGCCGGGCGGTTGACCACGCGGAAATCCGCCCGCTCCTGGCGCAGGCTCTCGATCACCGCATCCACCTCGGCCTCCGTGGCCTCGGCCGGCAGGGCGGTGGCCGGCAGCCCCACATATTCCGGCAGCTCGATCGGCGGCTGCACGTCGAGCGTGAACGTGACGGCGGAGGACAGACCGGGCTCGATCGTGCCCTCGTCAACCTTGACGATGCTGGCGACCTCGAGCTTCGCCTTTTCCAAGCCGCCGCGGTAGGCCCGGTTCACCACTTTCTTCCGAAACTCCTCCTGCACCTCCTTGCTGAAACGCTTGAGAATCAGGCTGGCCGGCGCCCGGCCCGGACGGAAACCCGGCACCCGCGCGACCTTGGCGATATCACCAATCACGGCTTGGTACTCGGCGTCGACCTCACTGCGGTCGAGCGACACGATGAGATTCTTCCGGGTGTCGGAGAGGTCGTTGAGTTGGATGTTCACTGCGATTGGAAATGCGACGTGGTGACGGAAAGAATTGGTCACGCTACGGGACGGGCGCGGCGCCGGTCAATGCTGGATTCTCGCCCGGCCCTCGCGGAGGCAGCGGCGCGCCAAAGTCTTGCCCGCGGAGGGCGCCCGCGCATGCTCGCCGTTCATGGCCAGCCTGAACTCGCTCCTCACCGCGCATGGCGTGGTGCTGCTGATCGATTCCGCGTCGGCCCGGGTGGAGGTTGGATTGTGGCGGCGGGAGGCGGCCCCGGTCTGGCGCCAGTCGCGGCGCGAGGCGGGCATCGCCATCTTCGAGTGCGTCGGCGGTGCCCTCGCCGAAGCCGCGATCGGCGTCCGCGACGTTGGCGCCTTCGTGTTCTGCGAAGGCCCCGGTTCGATCCTGGGGATTCGCACGGCGGCCATGGCGCTGCGAACCTGGCAGGCCGCGGGCCCGATCGCCCGGCCGGCGTTTGCGTACCGCAGCCTCGAGCTGGTGGCCCACGATTTGCAGAGCGCCGGGATCCGCCTGCCTTTCGCGGTCGTCGCCGATGCGCGCCGCAACGCCTGGCATTTTGTCGAGGCCGCGGCCGATCGCGCGATTGGCCCCCTCCAGCGCGTGCCCCGGGCCGCCCTCGCGGATTACCCCGGGGACCTGTTCATGCCCGCCGACTTTCGCGCCTGGGTGTCGCCACCGCGTCCGGCTCGCAGCGTTCCCTATCCGCCCGCCCGGCTGTGGCCGCGCCAGAGCGGTGCCGACCTGCTGCATCCGGCACCGGCGCCCGACGCTTTTCTCCACGAAGAATCCGCCTACGCCCCCTGGACGCCGCAGATCCACCGCGCCCCGCGGCCGAAGACGCCATGACCATGAACGTTGCTCCGCATCTCCCGCTCCGTTGCTGGGCTGAGATCGACCTCGCCGCGCTCGAGCGAAACCTGAAACTGATCCGCGCCTCGCTGCCGCCGCACATC
>CAZAFS010000449.1:0-3035 GCA_964484165.1 uncultured Opitutaceae bacterium
TACGTGCTGGAGGACCTCTGCACCGGCTGCCAGGAATGCGTCGAGGCGTGCATCTACAAGGAGCCGAAGTTCCGCGACGAGTTCAACCTCGGCCTGGGCAAGCGCAAACCCATCTTCCTGCCGTTCCCGCAGGCCATCCCGCCGATCACGCTGATCGACCCGGAGACCTGCATCGAGCTCAAGACCGGCAAGTGCAAGAAGACCTGCGTCGAGGCCTGCGGCGACCGCAAGGCGATCGATTTCAAGCAAAAGGAGGAACTCCGCGAAATCACCGTTGGCACGATCATCGTCGCCACCGGCTTCCAGATCTTCGACGCGAAGCGCACGCCCTACTACGGCTACGGCATCTATCCCAACGTCTACAACGCGCTGGAGGTCGAGCGGCTGGTCAATGCCAGCGGCCCCACCGGCGGCGAGATCGTCCTGCGCAACGGCCAGGTGCCGAAGCGCGTCGCCATCGTCCACTGCGTCGGGTCGCGCGACGAGAACACCAACCGGTGGTGCTCGCGCGTGTGCTGCCTGTACTCCCTCAAGCTCGCCCACCTCATCCACGAGCACACCGGGGCGGAGGTCTACAACTTCTACATCGACATGCGCACCCCCGGCAAAAGCATGGAGGAGTTCTACTGCCGCATCGCCGAGGAGGGCATGAACCTCATCCGCGGCCGGGTGGCCGACATCTATCCCGACCCGAGCGACGGCGCCAGCGGCCGGCTCATCGTGCAGGCGGAGGACACCATGCTCGACTGCATCATGAAGGTGCCGGTGGACATGGTGGTGCTCTCGGTCGGCCTCGAGCCGCATCCGGACTCGGACAAGGTCCGCCGCCTGTTCAACATGAGCTGCAGCAGCGAGGGCTGGTTCCTCGAGCGGCATCCGAAGCTCGCCCCGGTGAGCACATTCACCGACGGCATCTTTCTCGCCGGCTGCTGCCAGGGCCCCAAGGACATCCCCGACAGCGTGGCCCAGGCCGGGGCCGCGGCCGCCGAGGCCTTCTCGCTCATCGACAAGGGCCACATGGAGCAGGAGCCGAACACGGCGTACGTGGTCGAGACCGAGTGCAGCGGCTGCAAATCCTGCATCCCCCTCTGCCCGTACAGCGCCATCACGCTGCTGGCCGACAAGAAAAAGGCCTACATCAACGAGGCGCTCTGCAAGGGTTGCGGCACATGCGTGGCTTCCTGCCCCTCCGGCTCCATCGTGCAAAACCTGTTCGAAGACGCCGAGATCTTCAACGAGATCGAAGGTTTGCTCGCGCCGTCCCCGGTCTGACGGAAAGGAACGCCATGACCAACGAGACTCCCTCCCCCGCCGGCAACGGTTCCTGGACCCCGCGCATCATCGCGTTTTTCTGCAACTGGTGCACCTACACCGCCGCGGACCTGGCGGGCGTGTCGCGGATGAAGTACGCCGCGAACACCCGCACCATCCGGCTGATGTGCTCAGGGCGCATCGACCCGCAATTCATTCTCGAGGCGTTCGCCAAGGGCGCCGACGGCGTGCTCATCGGCGGCTGCCACCCGAACGACTGCCACTACGCCGAGGGCAACTACAAGATGCTGCGCCGCTTCCGGCTGCTTCGGCGCCTGCTGAAGGACATGGGCGTCGCGGAGGACCGACTGCGGCTCGAATGGATCTCCGCGGCCGAGGGCGAGAAGGTCAAAAGCGTCATCAACGACATGGTGCAGAAGGTCACCGCGCTCGGGCCGCTGAACCTCCCGGAGCGATTTGGCGCGTGGGACCGCGAGGTGACCCGCCTCGAGGCGGCCGCCTCGCAGTCCCAGCCACCCTTTCCGCCGACCAAACCGCCTTTTGCCAGCGAGGTGACCCATGCCTAAGCCCAAGGTTGCCTTTTACTGGTGCGCGTCGTGCGGCGGCTGCGAGGAGACCGTCGTGGACCTGGCCGAGGACATCCTCGGCGTGGTCGAGAAGGTCGACATCGTGCTGTGGCCGGTGGCGATGGACTTCAAGTACAAGGACGTCGAGACGATGGCGGACAAGTCCATCTTCGCCACGCTGCTCAATGGCGCGATCCGGTCCACCGAACAGGAGGCGATGGCTCACCTCCTGCGCCGCAAGAGCCGCTACCTGATTGCCTACGGTTCGTGCGCCTGCACCGGCGGCATTCCGGCGCTGGCCAACCAGTTTGAGCGCGAGCAGATTCTCAAGTTCAATTACGAGGAGGCGCCGTCGGTGGTCAACGAAGCCAAGACGCGGCCCCAGCTGGTGTACGAGGACAACGGCCGCCGGCCGCACCTGCCGGAACTGCATCACGTCGTGCGGGCGCTCGACCAGGTCGAGAGCGTGGACTACTATATCCCGGGCTGTCCGCCCACGCCCAAGATCACGCTGGCGGCCGTGGCGGCGCTGCTGGACGGGCGCCTGCCGCCCAAGGGCGCGGTGCTCGCACCCGACAACGCGCTTTGCGAGGAGTGCCCGCGGCGCGATTCCAAGCCGACCGACGTGGCCTTCACCGAGTTCAAGCGGACGCACCAGAAACTGCTCGATCCGCAGCTCTGTTTTCTGGCGCAGGGGGTCGTGTGCATGGGCCCGGCCACGCGCCAGGGCTGCGGCGCGCAATGTCCCGGCGGCAACATGCCCTGCACGGGATGCTTTGGCGGCACCGACCGGGTGAAGGATCAGGGCGCGAAGATTCTCTCCAGCCTGTGCGCCAACATCGCCGTGAAGGAGGAGGCGGAGATCGACCGGGTGCTCGACGGCATTCCCGACCCGGTCGGCACGTTCTACCGGTACGGCATGGCGCGGAGCCTTCTGCGGCGCAAAGTGGATCTCCAAGGTTGTAGGGCGGGGTCGCCGAACCCCGCCGAAGTCCCAAGTGCCAAGTAACAAGTTCTGTAGGAGCCTGCTTGCAGGCGATTTCTCCGCCGCGATCGCGAGCAAGCTCGCTCCTACAACTGACCGCGGTCCCCTGACCTCTGACTTCCGACCTCTGATCTCTGACTTCCGATCTCTGCTTTCTCCATGGACGACGCGATCAAGACCGTTTTCAACGCGGGGCAGGCGCGGGCCAACGC
>CAZAFS010000450.1:0-3015 GCA_964484165.1 uncultured Opitutaceae bacterium
TGCGACCATCAGGCCCAGAGCGGCGGCGACATGGCAGCTGTCGAACACGTCGATCCGGCCCGCGTCGGTGCGGGCCGCGGCGCCCGCGGCCGATTGAAACGTGCCCGACAGGGCGCGTCCGAGGGAAACGTCCAGCACGCGCGGGTGGTGCGCCAACAGGAATTCGAACATGCGCCGGAAGTCCCCCGGCGGCGGCTGCGAGGTGCGCGGGGCCACCGGGTTGGTCCGCATCTCGCGGTAGAACTCGCGCAGCGAAATCGAGACTCCGTCCACGAAATCGCGCCCGCCGATCGAGATCCGCTGGGGCACGAGATGGATGTTCAGCCGGTCCAGCTCCTCGGCGGGCAGGTCGGCTCCGGAGTCGGTGACGATCGCCACCTCCTGCCGCGGCGCCGGGGTGAGCGTGTCGTCCGACGTTTCCCGCGACACCGCGCCGAACCGCGCCGCGGTGGCGAACAGCTGCGCCGGATCGCCCAGGTGCGCGTGCAGGCGCACCTGGTCACGCGAGCCGGCGATCACGAGACGCGAGAGGGGCAATGCCAGGAGGGCCGCCTTCAAGGCCCGGCGGTCCACGGCCTCGGCGTTCACCACGCATTGGGCGCAGTAACGATGGCCGGCGTCATCCGCGCTCCCCGGGAGGGCGTCGACCCCGGCCATCGAGAACTCCTCGGCCAGTTCGATGTTCAGCCCGCCGCGGCCACGCTCGATGTATTCGGCCATGCCCTCCAGCAGCTCGACGAAGCCGAGCCCGCCCGCGTCGACGACTCCGGCGGAACGCAGCACCTTGAGCTGCTCAGGGGTCCGGCGCAGCGCCTCCCGGGCCCGCTCCAGGGCGCGCCGGAAGCAGGCGCGAACGTCCGGCGTTCCGGTTCCGGCCAGGACCTGCAGTTCATCGGCAAAGGCTTGGATCACGCTCAACATCGTGCCCTCGAGGGGCTCGGCCATCGCCGTTCGGGCGTGCGCCGACCCGCGCGCCGCGGCCTCGGCCAGCACCGCAAGAGTCACCGGTTGGCCGGGTTGCAGCCCTTCCGCCACGCCCTGCAAAAAGTACGCCAGGATCGCGCCCGCATTGCCGCGCGCGCCATCGAGCGCCTCGGCCGCCGCCCGCCGCAGGATGTCGCCGGCGCTGGCGAAGCGCGGTTCGCGCACCCCCTGAAGGATCGCGCCCAGCGTGAACGCCAGGTTGGTGCCGGTGTCGCGATCCGCCACGGGAAAGACGTTGATGCGGTTGATCTCCTCGCGCTGCGCCACCACCCGCTGGATTCCCGCGATGAGGGCCCTCCGCAACCCATAAACGGAGAGATGCTGCCGGCTCATCGCTGCCGCCCCTGGCCGGCGGACCGGGAACCTCCATCAGTCTCAAACGCGTTGGTTCTCAAGGGCGCCAAAGCTAGCCAAGTTTCGGCCTTCCCTGCAAGCCCGCCCCGCTCGACTCCTTATTGCCACGCCCCGGCCTGCCAGCCTAATGACTTAAGACCTGCCTCCTTTTTGTTGCAGCTTGCTCGCAACTGACCATGGGCGAGCTTGATCCGGGGACTCAGGCATCGGCTGCGACATGACCAATCTCCTCACACCACGCCATAAGCCGGATCAACTTTGACCGATACTCGGCTGAGATTACGATTAACATGGCTTATTCATTGTAGCGACTTATCTTCTCGTCATAACGCAACATGCATCGCATCCCACGCCTAGAGCTCAATCCAGCCACCTCTGTTCCGAGGAGCATCGTGACGCCGGCGCATCGGGTCCGAACTTCTCCCCGGGGTGCCGACGCCGAAGTCGCCGACTCGGCGCGGCCGGTCCCTCCCTTCACCATGCCTGACTTCTCCGATCCCACACCTTCTGCGCCTGACGCTCCCCCATCCTTTCTCGACAGACCGGAGCCGGCGGCGGTCGAGCCCGATGCCTATCCTTTGGAGCGCGACGGCCTGCAGCTCTATCTCCAGGAAATTGCCAAGACGCCGCTTCTCACCATCGCCGAGGAGGTGACCCTGGCCCGCCGCATCCGCCGGGGCGACCAGGCGGCGCGCGATCTCATGATCAAGGCCAACCTGCGCCTGGTCGTCAAAATCGCCTATGACTACAAGGATTTTGGCCTGCCCCTGCTCGACCTGATCAGCGAAGGCAACATCGGGCTCATCAAGGCCGTCATGCGGTTCGACCCGCGCAAAGGCGGAAAGCTCAGCACCTATGCCGCCTGGTGGATCAAGCAGTGCATGAAGCGCGCGTTGGCCAACCAGTCGAAAACCATCCGCCTGCCCGTCCACCTCATCGACAAGATCTCCAAGATGCGCCGGGCCGCCCTGAAGCTCGCCGATGAGTTCGGTCGCGAGCCGACCGACGAGGAGGTGGCGATGGAGCTCGACCTCCCCGTCCACAAAGTGGCCCACCTCAAGTCCGTCAGCATCCGCCCGACTTCGCTCGATGCGCCCATCGGCGAGGAGGGCGATTCCGCCACGTTCGGCGAGATCGTGCGCGATGAAAACGCCATCAGCCCTTACGAGAATGTCCGCGAGCGCAATCTCAAGTCCGACCTCAACCGCATGATCAACTCGCTCGACAAGCGCGAAGCCGGCATCCTGCGGATGCGCTTCGGACTCGACGGCCACGACGCGCTGACCCTCGACGAAGTCGGCCGGAAATTCAATGTCACCCGGGAGCGGGTGCGGCAACTCCAGGTCCTGGCCCTCCGGAGAATCCGCGAACTCATGGTCCGGAATGAGGCCCAGCGCAGCCGGGAAGAGATCGAGCAGGATGAGCGCCTCCGCAAGCGCATGGAGGTGTTGCGCGAATTCTTCGAGAGCAAGGCCGGGAAGAAACCCGGGAAGAACTGAAACGCCTCTCCTTTGCCCAGGGCCGGCAGTCCGCTGCCGGCCTCTTTTCGCCCTCCAATTTCCGAACGGCCCGCCGAAGAAGTGGCGCCCCCACGGGGAATCGAACCCCGGTTTGAAGATTGAGAATCTCCTGTCCTAGCCGCTAGACGATGAGGGCGTGGAAGGGTCGGAATTTTGG
>CAZAFS010000451.1:0-2995 GCA_964484165.1 uncultured Opitutaceae bacterium
GTTCCGCGCGCCGGGCTCAGGCCGCCGGCATCGCGAGTTCGAAGGGCGGCAGGATCACGTGGATCCGGCCGCCAAATTCGTCCACGCCGTGATAGGAGCCGTGGACACGCGCGTTGCACCCCGTGACGTGATAGCTGTTGTAGGAAAAATGCTCGCCGGGCGCCAGGCGCGGGACCTCGCCCACGATTTTGTCGCCTTCCACGACGAGGCGGCTCCCGTCGGCGTGCTCGATGACCCACTTGCGCCCCAACAGGGTGACCGTGCGATCCGAGTCATTCTTGATCGTGACGAAATAGACGAACGCGTGCGGCTTTCCTTCGGGCAGGCATTTGCCGCCGTAATGGTGGACCAGCCGGTCGAGGTGGGCCGTGAGGCCGGGAATCTCGGCGGAAGTCGGCGTCATGCCTGGAGATTATGCATCGTTGAATCGCGCGGGTGGGCGGGATCAGCCGCCGGCGACGATTCTAACAATCTCCAAGACATCACCGTTTTCAAGTGTCGTCATTGCCGCCTCGGCCGGCCCCAGCGCCAGACCGTTGCGGGTGACCGCGACAAGGTGCGGTGCCCAGCCCTGTTTTTTTAGGAAATCCGCCAGCGCGAGGCCGGCGGGCACGGCGTGAGTCCGGCCGTTGGCCGTGAGTTGGATCAGAGCGGGCACGCGCCAGCCATCAGGCAAAACCACCCGAATGGCAACCATCGTTGGCGGAAACCGCGCCGGCGGCGACCGGCGGCCGGTTGATTGGATTTGCGGCGGGTGGCGGTGCGCCGCGATAGTCGGGACATGTCCTGGGGCGACTATGCCGGCGTCATCCTTCTCGGCCTGCTGGGCACCGGGCACTGTGTGGGCATGTGCGGCGGCTTCGCCCTGGCGGTCGGCGCGGGCGCGCCGGGCAAGATGCGGGTGGTGGGGCGCCAGCTGGCCTATCAATTTGGCAAGGCGACCTCCTATCTGCTCATCGGCGTGGTGCTGCTGCTCGCGGGTTCGGCCGCCGGCGGCGCCGGCGGAATCGGCGGCGCGCAGAATGCCGCCGGCCTCCTGGCCGGCGCAATCATGGTGGTCCTCGGTCTGGCCTATGCGACCGAATGGCGGGGCCCGCCCTGGCTCGCCCGGTGGGTGGAAGGCAGCCCGGTGTGCGGGGCATTGACCGCGCTGTGGCGATCGCCCTCGCTCTTCAAGAGTCTGCTCATTGGCTGGGTGAACGGTTTCCTGCCGTGCGGGCTCTCGCTCGCGGCGTTGCTGTATCTGACCAGTTTCGGCTCCGTGGCGGCGCTGGCGGCGGGCGTGTACCTGTTCGGTCTCGCCACCATGCCGGGCCTGCTGGCTGTTTCACTGTTGGGGCGCGGTTGGACCGTGAGCCGGCGGCGCTGGCTGGTGCGGGCCAGCGGCGTGGCGCTGGTGGTTTTCGGCCTGCTGACGGCGGTGCGCGGCACCCCGGCGGTCCATCACTGGTTTCACCAGCATCTGATGCCCGCGCGCGCCATGCCGGTGATGTCCATGCCTGACGACCACAGGGATCATCACTGAGGCCGCTGCCGGCGGCGGGGTCCGGCGACCCCGCCCTACAATTCCGGATTACCTGACTCCGGCTAAGAAGCAGACTACGCCGCCAGCCTTTCGGCTTGCCAGTGATTGCGTCCGACCGCACAACGGCGCCATCCATGGAAAAGCTGGCTCTCCTGTCCGTCAGTGACAAACGCGGCCTGGTCGAGTTCGCCACGGCCCTGGTCCGCCGGTTCGGCTACCGGATCCTCTCCACGGGCGGCACCGCGCGGCTTCTGGCGGAAAAGGGCCTGCCCGTGACCGAGGTGAGCCAGCACACCGGGTTCCCGGAGATCATGGAGGGCCGGGTGAAAACGCTGCATCCGAAGATCCACGGCGGGCTGCTCTGCCGCCGCGACAAGCCCGAGCACCTGCGGCAGGCCGAGGCCAACGGCATCGCGCTCATCGACCTGGTGGCGGTGAACCTTTATCCCTTCGAAGCGACGGTGGCCAGGCCGGGCGTGAAACTGGAGGAGGCGATCGAGAACATCGACATTGGCGGCCCGTCAATGCTCCGCAGCGCCGCCAAGAACCACGAGAGCGTCACCGTCGTCTGCGATCCGGCGGACTACGACGCGGTGCTCGCTGCGCTGGACTCGCCGGCGGCCCTGGCGGAGCTGCGCCGTGGGCTGGCGCTGAAGGTCTTTCAGCGCACAGCCGCCTACGACGCCGCCATCGCGCGGTACCTGGAGGGACACCTGGCCGAACCGGACCTGGGCGCCATCGCCGGATTCCCGGCCACACTGACCCTGACGTACCCCAAGGCTTCGGGCCTGCGCTACGGCGAGAATCCGCACCAGCAGGCCGCGCTCTACGGCACGTTCTTCGAGAATTTCGAGCAGCTCCAGGGCAAGGAACTCAGTTATAACAACATTCTCGACATCACATCCGCCACCCACCTGATCGGCGAGTTCGAGCGGCCGACCGTGGCCATCCTCAAGCACACCAATCCCTGCGGCGTGGCCAGCGCCGACACGCTCCTCGCCGCCTGGACCCAGGCCTACGCCACCGACCGGCAGGCGCCGTTCGGCGGCATCATCGTGGTCAACCAGACCCTCGGCGGCGATCTCGCGGCCGCCATCGCGGAGATCTTCACCGAGGTGATCATCGCTCCGCGATTCAGCGACGAGGCGCTGGGAATCCTGCGCAAAAAAAAGAACCTGCGGCTGATGATCGCCAAGCGCGGCCTGGGCGCCGAGGCGCTGCGCGAAGTACGTTCGGTCGTAGGCGGCATTTTGGTGCAGGATCGCGACCGCACGCTCGGGGACGTGGCAACTTTCAAAGTCGTCACCCGGCGCCAGCCCACGCCGGACGAGTGGGCGGGCATGCTGTTCGGCTGGAAGGTCTGCAAGCACGTCAAGTCCAACGCCATTGTCTACGTGCGCGGCGAACACACGCTCGGCATCGGCGCCGGCCAGATGGCGCGCGTCGACAGCTCGCGCATCGCGGTGTGGA
>CAZAFS010000452.1:0-2993 GCA_964484165.1 uncultured Opitutaceae bacterium
TCGAGGTGCCAGCGCACGGCCTGCGCCAGCACGAGCTTTTCGAGATCCCGCCCCTTGCGCACGAGGTCGTCCACGCTGTGCCGGTGCGTCACCCGCGCCACGTCCTGCTGGATGATGGGACCGTCGTCGAGCGTGGCGGTGGCATAGTGGGCCGTGGCGCCGATGAGCTTGACGCCGCGCTCATGGGCCTGGTGGTAGGGCCGGCCGCCGCTGAAGGCGGGCAGGAACGAGTGATGGATGTTGATCACCGGCCGGCCGAATTTTTCCAGGAAGCCGGCCGACAGCACCTGCATGTACCGGGCGAGAATGGCGAACTCCACGCCGGCGGCCCGCAGGATCTTCAGCTGGCGCGCCTCCGCCGCCCCCCGGGTCCGGGCCGTGACCGGCACGTGGTGGAACGCCAGGCCGTAGTGACGCGCGGCCGCGGCGAGGTCGGGATGGTTGGAAATCACGCAGGCAAGATCGCCCGCAAACTCGCCCGCCTTCCACCGCAGCGCCAGATCGTGGAAACAGTGATCGGCCCTGGACACGAACACCGCGCCCTTCGGCCGGTGGGCCGAGGACGCCACGCGCGCCGTCATGCCGAGCGAATTCGCGAAGGCCTTGAAATCGCGGGCGGCCGCCGGGGCGTCGCCGGCGACGGGCACCCATTCGACGCGCTGAAAGAACACCTCGCGCTCCATGTCGCGGTGCTGGTCGGCGTGGAGGATGTTGCCGCCGCGCGCGAAGATCCAGCCGGCCACGCGCGCCACCAGGCCGGGGCGGTCCGGGCCGTACAGCAGGGCGATCAGCGTGACGGGAGGCGACATGGCGGACGCGAAATGCGGAAGGGAGTGGCGGTGGGGGTGGCCGCGCGGGAGCGGCGGTGGCGGCAGTCGGTTGGTAGTGGCACGCCGCCGCCCGCCGCGCAACGCCCGTCTGCGGCGGACCGGTCAGCCGCGGCCGTCGACATTGCTCACGTATTTCTGCAGGGGTTTCACCCCGACGCGCCCCTGCCGGAGGGCCTTGATGCCGTTGAGGGCGGCGGTGGCGCCGGTGATCGTCGTCATGAGGCAGATGTTGTGGGCGTAGGCGGCCTGCCGGATCTTGTTCTCGTCCTTGCGCGGCGTCTGACCCGACGGCGTGTTGAGGATCATCTGGATCTGGCCGTTCTTGATCATGTCGATGACGTTGGGGCGGCCCTCGTCGATCTTGGCCAGCAGCTGCACCGCGACGCCATGCTCGCGGAGGCTCTGCGCCGTGCCGCGGGTGGAATAGATCGTGAAGCCGAGCGCTTCGAGCTGCCGGCCGAGTTCGTTCGCGCGGCGCTTGTCGGCGTCCTTCACACTGAGGAACACGTTGCCGGCAAGCGGCAGGCCGGGCTTGACCGCGGCCTGCGTCTTGGCGAACGCGATGCCGAGGTTTTCATCCAGCCCCATGACCTCGCCGGTGGAGCGCATCTCCGGGCCGAGCAGGATGGTGGCGCCGGGGAAGCGCACGAAGGGAAACACCGCCTCCTTCACGCACCAGTGCCGCGGCGTGAGCTCGCGCGTGAAGCCGAGTTCCTTCAGCTTCCGGCCGGTCATGACCTTGGCGGCCAGCTTGGCCAGCGGCACCCCGATCGCCTTGGACACGAAGGGCACGGTGCGCGACGCGCGCGGATTGACCTCCAGCACGTAGAGCTCGCCGTCCTTGATCGCAAACTGCGCGTTCATCAGGCCGACGACCTTCAGCGCCTTCGCCAGCGCATAGGTGGCCTGGCGCACGGCCGCCAGCATCGCCTTGCTGAGCGTGTGGGGCGGCAGGACCATGGCCGCGTCGCCCGAGTGCACGCCGGCGTACTCGATGTGTTCGAGCATCCCGCCGATCACCGTCGTCTCGCCGTCGCTGATGCAGTCGACGTCCAGTTCGATCGCGTCCTCCAGGAACTTGTCGATCAACACCGGCTTGCCCGGCATGGCGTCGAACGCCTGGCGGACGACGGCGCGCATCTCGGTCTCGCTGTAAACGATGAACATGCCGCGGCCGCCGAGCACGAACGAGGGCCGCAGCAGCACGGGGAACCCGACCTCGTGCGCGAACCGCACCGCGTCCCCCTCGGTCAACGCCGTGCGGTTGGCGGGCTGCTGGAGTTTGATTTCGTGGAGGATGGCGGCGAACAGCTGGCGGTCCTCCGCCACCTCGATGCTTTCCGGCGAGGTGCCGATGATGTTCACGCCGTTCTGCTTCAGGGCGGTGGCGAGATTGAGCGGCGTCTGGCCGCCGAACTGGACGATGGCGCCCTCGCATTTCTCCTGCCGGTAGATTTCGAGCACGTCCTCCAGGGTGAGCGGCTCGAAGTAGAGCCGGTCGCTGGTGTCATAGTCGGTGGAGACGGTCTCCGGATTGGAGTTGACCATCACCGTTTCGAAGCCGAGCTCGCGGAGGGCGAACGAGGCGTGCACGCAACAGTAGTCGAACTCGATGCCCTGCCCGATGCGGTTGGGCCCGCCGCCGAGGATCATGATCTTGCGGCGCGTGGAGGGGATGATCTCGTTCTCGTCGCCATAGGAGGAGTAGTAATAGGGCGTGAAGGCCTCGAACTCGGCCGCGCAGGTGTCGACCAGCCGGTAGGTCGTGCGCACGCCGGCCGCCTCGCGCCGGGCGCGCACCGCGGCGGGGTCGGTCCGCAACAGATGGGCGAGCTGGATGTCGGCAAACCCGAACTCCTTGGCCCGGCGCAGCAACCCGGCGTCAAGATCGGCGAGCGTGTGCCGGCCGAGCTCCTGCTCCATCTCGTGGATTTCGCGGAGCTGGTGCAGGAACCACGGGTCGATCCGGGTCAGTTCGGCGATCTGCCCGACGGTGTAGCCGGCCCGAAAGGCGTGGCGGATGTAGAAGATGCGCTCGGCGTTGGGCGTGCCGAGCTTTTGCTTGATGACCTGGTCGTCGGGCCGCTCGTCGCCGCCGAACTTGCCGCCGCCGCCGAAGCCGAGGGCGCCGATCTCCAGCGAGCGCAGCGCCTTCTGGATCGA
>CAZAFS010000453.1:0-2989 GCA_964484165.1 uncultured Opitutaceae bacterium
ACGCGGTCGTTCTGCTTCGTCGACGATCTCATCGAGGGGCTCGTGCGCTTCATGCAGCAGACCGAGATCGTCGGCCCGCTCAACCTCGGCAACCCCGATGAGTTCTCCATGCTGCAGCTGGCCGAGCTCACCCTCAAGCTGGTCGGCGGGCAGTCGAAGATCGTGCACCAGCCGCTGCCGGCCGACGATCCGAAGCAGCGCCGCCCCGACATCGCGCTCGCCCGGCGTAAGTTGCAGTGGCAGCCGGCGGTCGCGCTGGAGGAGGGTCTGGCGCGCACCATCGCCTATTTCCGCGGGCGGATGTGAGCGGTGGGCCCGGCCCGCGGTCCGCCCGGGCGGCGCGGGATTTGCCATTTGCCAAGGCGCGCGCTCACCGTATCAATAGTCCCCTTTTGCATGATTTCCTGGCTCCTTAAGAAGTTTTCCGGACGGCACTATCGCAAATTCCTCGAGCGGTGCCGGCCGATCGTCGCCCGGATCAACGAGCTGGAGCTTTCCTGTCAGGGGCTCACCGACGAGCAGTTGCGGGCCAAGACCGACGAGTTCCGCGCGCGGTTCAAGGCCGGCGAGACCCTCGACCAGCTCCTGCCCGAGGCCTTCGCCGTGGTCAAGAACACCGCCCGCCGCCTCTACGGCCGCAAGATCACGGTCTGCGAGCACGAGCTCACGTGGGACATGGTGCACTACGACGTGCAGCTCATCGGCGGCGTCGCGCTGCACGAGGGCAAGATCGCCGAAATGGCTACCGGCGAGGGCAAGACCCTCGTCGCCACGCTGCCGCTCTATCTCAACGCCCTCTCCGGCCGCAACGCCCAGCTCGTCACGGCCAATGACTACCTCGCCCGCCGCGACGCCGAATGGATGGGCTGCATCTACAACTTTCTCGGCGTCACCGTGGGCTGCATCCAGCAGCTCATGCAGAACGACCTCCGGCGCGAGATGTACACCCGCGACATCACCTACGGCACCGCGTCCGAGTTCGGTTTCGACTACCTGCGCGACAACGGCATGGCCCGGCGCAAGGAGGACCAGGTCCAGCGCGACTATTTCTACTGCATCGTCGACGAGGTGGACTCGATCCTGGTCGACGAGGCCCGCACGCCGCTCATCATCTCCGGGCCCGCGCCGATCGAACGGGAGCAGCCGTTCACCCGCCTGAAGCCGTCGGTTGAAAGTCTCGTCAGCGACCAGACCCGGCTCTGCAACCGGCTCATCACCGAGGTCCGGGGGCTGCTCGACAAACCCGGTCTCTCCGGGGACGACCGGCAGCTCGCGCTGCGCCGCATGCTGCAGGTCAAGATGGGGAACCCGAAGAACAAGCAGCTGCTCCGAATGATGGAGGCACCCGAGTGGCGCAAGGCGCTCGACAAGTTCGAGACGGAGGTGAATTCCGATCTGAACAAGGATGAGCTCTACCGGCTGAAGGAGGAGCTCCTTTACGTCATCGACGAGCGGCAGCATCAGGCCGACCTGACGGAGATCGGGCGCAACAAGCTCCGCCCCGACGACCCCGACGCGTTCATGCTGCCCGACCTCGCGACGGAATTCAGCGAGCTCGACAAGCGGCACGACCTGGCGCCGGAGGAAAAGGACCGGCGGCGGCAGGCGTCCCAACAGCGCTTCGAGACCGTGAGCGAGGACATCCACGCCATCAGCCAGCTGCTGCGGGCCTACTCGCTGTACGAGCGCGACATCGAGTACGTCGTGCAGGAGGGCAAGGTGCTGATCGTCGACGAGAACACCGGCCGCGTCATGCCCGGCCGGCGCTGGTCCGACGGCCTCCATCAGGCCGTCGAGGCCAAAGAGAATGTCATCATCGAGCAGGAGACGCGCACCTACGCCACGATCACGATCCAGAACTATTTCCGCATGTACGAGAAGCTGGCGGGCATGACCGGCACCGCCGAGACGGAGGCCACGGAGTTCAACGAGATCTACCGCCTGGCCGTCGTCGTCATCCCGACCAACCGGCCTTGCGTCCGGATCGACCAGAACGACTCCATCTTCAAGACGCGCCGCGACAAGTACAACGCGGCGGTCAAGGAGATCCAGCAGGCCCACGAACGCGGCCAGCCCGTCCTCGTGGGCACGGTGTCGGTCGAGGCGTCCGAGGTGCTCAGCCGCATGCTGCGCCGCACCAACATCACCCACGCGGTGCTCAACGCAAAGTTCCACCAGCAGGAGGCCGAGATCATCTCGCGCGCCGGCCAGCGCGGCTCGGTCACCATCGCCACCAACATGGCCGGCCGCGGCACCGACATCAAACTGGGCGAGGGCATCCCCGACGTGGGCGGCCTCTATGTCATCGGCACCGAGCGCCATGAATCGCGCCGCATCGACCGCCAGCTGCGCGGCCGCTGCGCCCGCCAGGGCGACCCGGGCCTGAGCAAGTTCTTCCTGTCGCTGGAGGACGAGCTGCTGCGCATCTTTCTCCAGGGCAACATCGCCTCGCGCCTGATGGAGGGCACGATGAAGGAGGGGGAGGAACTCCAGCACCCGTGGCTCAACCGGTCCATCGAGAGCGCGCAGAAGAAGGTCGAGCAGCAGAACTTCTCCATCCGCAAGCGCCTGCTGCAGTACGACGACGTGCTCAACAAGCAGCGCGAAGTCGTCTACAGCATCCGCAACAGCGCCATCCACAGCGAGCGGGCGAAGGACACGATCTTCGAGATGGTGGAGGAGGAGATCGCCGTGCGCCTCGAGGCCGCCGGCTTCGAAACCAAGACGGGCCCCGTGCCCACGACCGTCGAAAGCCTTGTCGGCTGGATCAAATCCCACTTTCCCGTCGCGCTCCAGGTCGGCGACGTGGCCGGGCTGGACGGCAAGGGCGCCCTGGCGCTGATCGTCGAGCGCATCCGGAAGGCCTACCTGGCGAAGGAGGCGGCCGAGCTGCCCGAGGCGTTGGGCGCGCTCGAGCGCCACGTGGTCATCAACGCCATCGACCACCACTGGCAGGAGCACCTCACGGAAATGGAGGAACTGCGCCGCT
>CAZAFS010000454.1:0-2985 GCA_964484165.1 uncultured Opitutaceae bacterium
GTCCGGCCGCGCGCCGCACGGCCTTGTGCTCCTCGAGGATGCTGCGGTACTGCACAGGCATCTCCCAGCCGGCAAAGTCCACCATTCGCGCCCCGTGCGCGATATGGAACTCGCGCAGGGGGGTGCATTTGAGATTCGTCATGCCGCGACCCTAACCGCCCGCCCCGGGGGTGGCGCAAGAAAGTTCTGGGGCCGCGGCCCGGGGGCATCGCCGCGAAGATTTGGTTCGAAAATCCGCGGCGCGCGTCAGATGGTAGGCTCCATGTCCTGGCTGGTCCTCGCCATCGTCCTCACGCTCTGCGTGTCGTTCGCCTGCTCGCTGGCTGAGGCGATCGTGCTCAGCACGACGGTGGCGGAAATCGAGGCCCTCAAGCGCGCCAAGCCCGCCCGCGGCCGCCTGCTCGAGCAGCTCAAGCACGACCTGGACGAGACGATCTCGACGATCCTCACGCTCAACACCATCGCCAACACCTTCGGCTCGATGATCATCGGCGTGCTCGCCGCCCACCTGTTCGGCGACACGATGGTCGGCCTGTTCTCCGCCGTCCTGGCGCTCACCATCCTGGTCGTCGCCGAGGTGATCCCGAAAAATCTGGGCATCATCCACCGCGTGCGGCTGCAGCCGCTCATCGTCTATCCGCTCCGCTGGGCGCACGAACTGCTCTTCCCCATCATCTGGCTGTGCAAGGTGGCCGTGCGGCTGGTGGTGCGGCGGTCGGCGCACCCGCATCAGTCCGACCGCGAGATCATCCTGCTCGCGGAAAAGGGCGCGCAGGACGGCACGCTGTCGCGCAGCGAGTCGAACATCATCGCCAACGCCCTGTCCCTCGACGACGTGCGCGTGAGCGAGATCATGACGCCGCGCACCGTCGTCACCACGCTCAAGAAGACCGCCACGGTCGGCGAGGTTTTCCGCGAGTTTCCGAACATCCCGTTCGCCCGCATTCCGGTCCAGCAGAAGAATCTCGACGACATCGTGGGGCTGGTGCGCCGCCGCGACCTGCTCAAGGCCAAGGCCAACGACCAGGACCTCGAGACCGTGGGCAGCCTCATGCAGGAGATCAGTTTCATCCCCGAGACCGTAACCGTGGGCAACGCACTCCAGCTCTTTCTCAAGACCCACCAGCAGCTCCTCGTGGTGGTGGACGAATTCGGCTCCACCGCCGGCGTCGTGACCATGGAGGACGTGATGGAGCACATCCTCGGGCGCGAGATCTTCGAGAAGGACGACGTCGCGGTGGACATGCGTGAACTCGCCCGCGCCAAGCTCCAGAAGCAAAGTCACGCCCGGCGGCCCGGCGGGGCCGGCGCGGTGTCGTGGCCGTCCAAAGGAGGCGGATGATGCCTCCGCTCGCGCCGCATGCCTGACCAATCGTCATTGCGAGGAGCTCTGCTGTCCGGCAGAGCGGCGAAGCAATCCAGTCGGATGCCGAGAAGTCGGAACTGGATCGCCATCCTCCTTCGCCCCTTCGACCGGCTCAGGGCTACGGAGGACAGGCCGCCCCCGCCGCCGCTGCGGGGGCGCGCGATGACAGGGCGTTTCACCGGGTGCTGTTAAGGACAACAACCTCGCTCCGCACTTCCTCATGCCTTTCGCCTACTGGGTCGACCAACTCAGTCCCTTCATCATCTCCTTCGGCCGGAATATCGGCCTGCGCTGGTACGGCCTGGCCTACGTCCTCGGCTTTCTGGCGGGCGGCTGGCTGATGATGCGCTATCACCGCGCGGGCCGCTCCGCGCTGCCGGCCGCCCAGGTGGCCGACTTCATCTTCGTGCTGGTGTTCGGCGTGCTCATCGGCGGCCGGCTGGGCTATTTCCTGCTCTACGATTTCGACCGGCTGGTGCACGATCCGCTCGCGCTGCTGCGCGTGTGGGACGGCGGCATGGCCAGTCATGGCGGTTTCGTGGGCGTGGTCCTGGCCGTGTGGTGGTTCGCCCGGCGCCACCGCCTGCCCTTCCTGCACCTCGGCGACGTGCTCGTCACCACGGTGCCCGTGGGACTGCTCTTCGGCCGCATCGCCAATTTCATCAACGGCGAGCTTTGGGGCCGGATCTCCTACGTGCCCTGGGCCGTGATCTTTCCCAAGAGCGCGCCGGACGGCACGCCGCTCGCCGACATCGCGCCGCGCCATCCCTCCCAGCTCTACGAGGCGGCCCTCGAAGGCGCCCTGCTGCTTGCCTTCATGCAGTGGCGCTTCTGGCGCAGCGACGTGGTGCGCGCGCAGCCGGGCCGCCTCAGCGGCGAGTTCCTCCTCGCCTACGCCGCGGTGCGCGCCGTCGGGGAAGTCTTCCGCGAACCCGACGCGTCGCTGATCCTCGGCCTGAGCCGTGGGACGTTCTACTCGGTCTTTGTGGCGATCGCCGGCGTCGCCCTGATCGTCTGGAGTTCCCGGC
Source organism: uncultured Opitutaceae bacterium (assembly GCA_964484165.1). GTDB lineage: Bacteria > Verrucomicrobiota > Verrucomicrobiia > Opitutales > Opitutaceae > Fen-1467. The sequence continues at coordinate 2,395 of CAZAFS010000454.1, forward strand.
GCCGGGCGCCGGGCTGACGGTGCGGCGCGGCCGCCTCACTCCGCCGTCAGCGCCTGGAATTCCGGATTCCGGCGGATGAACACCGCCACAAAGGAGCACTGCGGCACGACCTTTTTGCCGGCCTGCCGCGCGTCCTCCAGCGCCGTGCGCACCAGCTTCTCCGCCACGCCGCGGCCGCGCAGCTCCGGCGGCACGAACGTATGAGTGAAGACGAGGCGGTCCCCCTCCGGCGTGTACTCCGTCACGGCCAGATGCCCCTCCACCTCCGCCTCGTAACGGTGGGCGGCCGGGTTGTGGCGCACGGTGAAATCTGATTTCAGCTCCATCGATCGGGAACCAACGGTGCGAATCGCCTGAACGTCATCCGGCGTTGGTCCGGCTGGGTCCACCATAGGCGCGCCGGCGGTGGGCGCAACCCGGGTCCCGATTCGGTGGTGACTCGGCTTGCCTTGTCATCGCGAGCCCGGTGGAACCGGGCGCGGCGATCCAGCCCCGACCTGGTCGGGGTCCAGCCAGCCTACGCCGAGGCTACGGCTCGGCCCGTCGAAGGAGCGCAGCCACGCCGTAGCTCGCAGAGCGAAGGCGGGCTGG
>CAZAFS010000455.1:0-2964 GCA_964484165.1 uncultured Opitutaceae bacterium
CCTTGGCCACATGAGGCTCAAGAAGCACAAGACTATCCCGCTGGTGTGCCTCATGAGCTTCTTGTGGCTAAAAGAGAGTCCAGATCTTTCTTTAGCCACAAAAGGCACCGGCACCGCCGGTGTTTTCGGTGCTGGTCAGCGGAATCAATCAACTTCCGACCGAAAGGCGTCGTTGAGGATGAACTTCTTTATTTGGATCACCGGAGTCCCAAAATTGATCAACAGGGCATGTTCGTGCCGGGATGACCGCAAATAGCCAAGCACTTGAGCCGTGTGTTCATCGACCAACTGGCGGCAGGCCTTCAGCTCCACAATCAATTCGTTTTCGACGAGAAGGTCGGCAAAGAACTCGCCAAGAAGCGTGCCATCCTCATCCCGGACCTGCAAGGGGCATTGTTGTTGAACCTGTAGTCCGGTCTTCTTCAGCCGGTGAGCCAGAGCATTCTCGTAGATTTTCTCGAGATGCCCATGCCGATGATAACGGTGAATTGCCAGCGCGATCCCGCGAATGGTGGCACATAGCTGGAGAATTTGGGCTTGGTTCATCCCTCCAGCCTGCGCCTCTTGTGCCTTATGTGGCCATCCAAATATTTCCACTATTCGGTTTTTTGCATTATCGCGAATGACTCCGTTCGTGGTCGAGCAGGCGCTGCTTGCGCCAGACGCCCCCGCCGTAGCCGGTCAGCGAACCGTCCGCGCCGATGACCCGGTGGCAGGGAATCACGAGCGCGAGCACATTGGAGCCGTTGGCCCGGCCCACGGCGCGCTGGGCGCCGGCCCGGCCCACGTCCGCCGCGATCTGCGCGTAGGACCGCGTCGCCCCGGGCGGGATGCGCCGCAGCGCCGCCCACACCTTCTGCTGGAACGCCGAGCCGGCCGGCGCGAGCGGCAGGTCGAACCCGAGCCGATCCCCGGCAAAATAGCGCCGCAGCTGCGCCTCGGCGGCCTCCAGCGTCGCATTCGTGCCGGGCACCACCGCGCACTTGAGCCGTCGGCGCAGGTGCAGGACCTCGCGCTCCAGCCCGCGGCGGTCGACGAACTCCAGCAGGCGCAGGCCCTGGCGGTCGGCCAGCGCCAGCATCTTGCCCAGCGGCGTGTCGATGCGGCGGGCCAGCAGGCAGTCGTCCGTGCGCGCGCCGCGCGGCGGCTTGCCGAAGAGACGCAGAAACGCCGCCCGAAATCCGCTGGCGGATTCGTAGCCGCGGTCCAGTTGCACATCGATGACCGGCCGGCCGGCGCGCACCTCGTGCAGCGCCAGGCCCATGCGGCGCGCCCGCTGGTACGCCTGGAAGGTCAGGCCGTAGTAGGCGCGGAAACGCCGGCGGGCCGTCGAGGGGTCGATGCCCATCGCGCCGAGCTCCTTGTCCGCCAGGCGGGCGGCGGGGTCCTGCTCCACCGCGCGCAGCAACCGGGTGACCACGGGGGGCGGCGGCGGCACGCGGTCCATCGGCCGGCACATCCGGCAGGGCCGGTAGCCGTCGTGCAGCGCCGCCGTGGCGGAGGGGAAGAATTCGACGTTTTCGGCGCGCGGCTTCTTGGCGCGGCAGGTGGGCCGGCAGAAGATGCCGGTGGTTTTGACGGCGACGAAGAACACGCCCTCATAGGCGGGATCGCGCCGGGTCAGCGCCCGGTACATCACGCGGGGCGGCGGCAGCGAGGCGGGCGGGGCGGAAGGCAGCATGGAGTCGATCATGGCGGGAAGTTTTCGCCCAGTGTAGCGCCGTCCGGGCGGCGAAATCCGCCGTTTATCAGGCAAGGTATTTGGCGATGTCCGGGATTACCTTCACCCGCCGTCCGCCCGGGTGGCGCTGCAACCAAGGATCCTCCTCGGGGTGCGCCTCGATCTCCTCCTCCTCTCCGGCGTCCTCGTCCTTTTCGCCACCGATCACCTCCCAGTCCAGCTCCTCGTCGAAAAAGTGCGACATGCGCCGGGCCTGCGGCTCGAGGATGAGCGCGGGATTCTCCACCCGTCCCTTCTTCACCAGTTCGAAGAGGCAGGGCAGAAACTGGCCGGCATAACGGGTGCGGAATTCCGACATCCATTTGTTGTCCACGCCGTCGCGGCGGTTGAGCAGCACCACGTCGGAAAAGTGCACGCAGGCGTCGTACCAGATCAGCAACGGCTTGTGCTGCGCCACCAGCCCGCAATGAATCACGCAGATCACGCGGGCGAGCTCGCCGCCGTGCGCCGCCAGCCAGGCCTGGAGCGCCTCGATCTGGTCGACGGGATTGCGGCGCCCGTCGGCGAGAAAAAACACCGTCGCGGCCCCGTCGAGGTCCGGCGACTCGATGCGGCCGGCGGTCCAGGTCCAGCGCCCAAGGCGGCCGAGCCGGCGGTCGGCCGCGGCGGCCGCCTCGCCGGTCGCGAGCAGGGTCAGCACGCTCTGCTGGCCCGCAGAGCCGCCTCCGGGACCGCCCTCGATGAGGTCGGCCACGATCTCCCGCCGGCCGGAGCCGGCCGCGCCGAGGATAAGATAAACCAGCGGTTTCATAGCCGGCAAAGGTAGGAGCCTGCTTGCAGGCGATCACCGTCGACCATCGCGAGCAAGCTCGCTCCTACAAGGGGAACGGTCAGAACTTGAACGTCTGGTTCTGCGCGCTCTGCCGCAGCCAGTGATCGAGGAGCACGAGCGCGGTCATGGCCTCGACGATGGGCACGGCGCGCGGCAGCACGCACGGGTCGTGGCGGCCGCGGGCCGACAGCTCGGTTTCGTGCCCCGCCACGTCGACGGTGGCCTGCGGGCGCAGGATGGTGGCGGTGGGTTTGAAGGCGACGCGGAAGTAGATCTCCTCGCCGTTGCTGATGCCGCCCTGCACGCCCCCGCTGCGGTTGGTGCGCGTGTGGACCCGGCCGTCGCGCATCTCGAATGGATCGTTGTGCTCGGAGCCTTTCTGTAGCGTGCCGGCGAAGCCGCTGCCGATCTCGAAGCCCTTGGTGGCGGGCAGCGAGAGCATGGCCTTGGC
>CAZAFS010000456.1:0-2948 GCA_964484165.1 uncultured Opitutaceae bacterium
TGGCGGGCCTGACGAGCCTGCTGGAGCCGGCGATGATTGTCGTCATGGCCCTGGTGGTCGGCACCATCGTGCTGGCGCTGTTCCTGCCCATCATCCGGATCATCCAGATGCTCGGCGTCTGACACGGGCCCCGGCGGCGAGCAATCTGTTTGAACGGCGCCGGGATTCGCCTAGCCTGCGCGCCATAATCCGCGCCCCGGGCGGATGGTCCCACCCATCCCATGAAATCCCTGTCTGTTCCGGCCGTGTTGCTGTTTTCGCTGGGTGTCGCGTCGCCCGCCCTGCGGGCGGCCCCGGAGACGGGCGGCAATGCCGCGCCCGCCGCCGAAACCAAGCTCGTGGCCGCCATGGGCGCCCCGGACCTCGCGGCGTTCGAGCGCAACGCGAAGCTGGCGAAGGAACTCGGCGCGACGCACGTGGTGATCACGGACAATCTCCCGCCGGCGCTGTGGCAGTTCGATCCGCCGGACGATCCGTACCCGGCGTGGTTCGTGTACCGGCCGTCCCTCCTGAAGATCTTTCCGCCGAAGGAAATCCAGCCGTACGTCGACCAGGAGTACGCGGAGAAAGTCGCGCAGTTGCTCGAGGCCCGCTGCCGGATCCTGCGCCAGCTCGGGCTCAAGGCCTACTGGGCGGCCAACGAGCCCCAGGTGCTGCCCGAGGCGTTCTTCACCGCTTTTCCCGAACTGCGCGGACCGCGGGTCGACCAGGCGAATCGCTCGCGCACCGCGCGGTTCGCGCCCTGCGTCGACCAGCCCGAGACGCTGCGCCTCTACCGCGAGGCGATGCAGAATCTGCTCCGGCGCTGCCCGGAGGTGGAGATCTTCAATTTCCTGACCACGGATTCCGGCTCGGGCTTCTGCTGGTCCCCGGGCCTCTATCCGGGCCAGAACGGTCCGAGCGACTGCAAGGACCGGCCGATGGAGGAACGTGTCGCGTCCTTCCTCCGCAATCTGCAGCAGGCCGGGCGCGACGCCGGCCACGACCTCGAGATTTGCATCAACGGGATTCAGCCGCGTCAGTGGATGCAGAAATCGTTCGAGTCGCCCGCCGCCATCGTGAAGCTGCTGCCGCACGGGCTGGCGGTGGACAACATGGAGGGCCCCGACGGCCGGGTGTTTCTGGGCCGGAGCGGCGCGGGTTCCACCGGCCGCGGCGTGTTTTATCCCGTGGTCGGCCTCGCCGTGCCGCCGATGGGCGGCTATGCCGCGCGGCTGGGTGGCCGCGGGGCCGGCGCGCGCCGCCAGATGGTGGATTTTGGCGACGAGGCCTCGCTGGACTTCAATGTCAGCCTGTACCGGGCCACGCGGGACAGCCATCCGCAGAACGAGCTCGAGCGCCTGGCGAACCTGCGGACCTTTGCCGTCGCGCAGGTTGGCGAGGCGCAGGCCGACACCCTGATGTCCCTCTGGTCGGCGGTGAACGAGGTCCAGCGCGCCCTGAATGCCCTGGATTTCGGCCCGATGTTCCGGATGGGCCTGGTGCTGACGCGCTGGATCAACCGGACGCTGGTGCCGTTTCCCGGCGAGCTGACGGCCGGGCAGAAGGGCTATCTCCGGCCGTTCCTTTTGCAGGCCAAGGGCGAGGCGCAGGCGGATGACCTCGTCGACATCCAGGCGATGCGGATGTACGAGGGGTGGGGCGCACACCTGCTGTTCGAGCGGGTCATCGAGGTGGCGACGCCATCGATTCGCGGCGCGGTCGCCGATGCCGGGCGGCTGACCGCGGCGGCGCCGGACGGGGCCGCGCGCCAGCGGTGGGATCTGCTCCGCCGGCGGCTCGAGGTGGTGGACTGCCTGATGCACACGGCCGACAACGTCGTCGCCTACCAGGCACAACTCGACCGGGTGAGGGACCTCGGCGCGAAGCCGGAGCCCAATCCCGTGCTCGGCGCGCAGAGCGGCTGGGACCGCACGGACCTGATGGCGACGGCGCGCCGCGAGATCGACAACACGGTGCACCTGCTGCGCCTGCTCGAGAGCACCAAGGAGCCGCTGCTCGACCTCGCGCCGACGCCCGGCGAGGAGACGATCATGCGGCTCGGCCCCGGCCTCCCCGCGCAGCTCAAGCGCAAGATCGACCTCATGAATTCCAAGTGGGAGGATTACAAGCGCCTCTTCACGACGCCCAATCCGTAACGAATCCCCGGTCACCCAAACCCCGTGCTGCCATGAAACTCCAGCTGGTCTGCGTCATTGCGCTGATGGGCCTGCCTGCGCTGCGGGCGCAAAGCTTGTTTGTCGCGCAGGAAGACGGCATCGTGCGCCCGGTGCGGGCTGTGCGTTACGGCCGCCCCAATGTCGAGGATGGAGGGAAACTGGTGGAAAGCGGCGCCACCCGCTTCGCCTTGCAGAAGGCCGCCATCTACAGCTCCGCGCTCCTCACGGTGGACAACGTGAGTGTACGGATCCGGCATTTGGAGGATCTCAAGGCCGGCGCCGGGGTGAGTTACAGCATGCGCTTTGATGCCAGGGTGACGTCTGACACCAATCTGGAGAACTGCTTCATGGTGCTGGAGCTCGAATATCGCCAGGGTACCGGGTTGATCTATCAGGAGCTGCCCAATCTGCGGGCGGGCGAAATCGTGCCCCTCGGTTTTGTCTTCGGTTTGACCGAGCGGGTGGATGAGGCGCACCTCAAGTTGCACTTTTTTGCCAACGGGCTGGAGCTGCTGACCTCGAGAATGAAGCCGGCCTACATTGCGGCGCAGAAGCGGAAGATTGAGGAGTTCATGCGGCGCACGCCGGCCGGCCGGGATGCGGCCGCCACCAACGCGGTTGTCCCGGGCCAACCGGACGAATCGACGAAATAAACGTGGCGGACGCCGGGCGGGCCTCAAGCGCCCGGCGGTTTCGTCAGTAGCGGGGCGTTGAGGCCGGGGAGCCGCTCGGAGAATTCCTCGCCGGGGACGGCCTGGCGGAGGGCCCGCTGGACCATGCCCATCCGGG
>CAZAFS010000457.1:0-2947 GCA_964484165.1 uncultured Opitutaceae bacterium
CACATCGTCCTGCAGCAGCGCCTGGCCCCCGGGGAGACCCGGGCCTTCCCCCTCGCGCTCGCCCCGGGCCGGCGGGCCGCCGCGGGTGTTCCGGGTCGCCCTTGGGGCGCCCGCCGCCGGCCGCGTCGAACTCGGGGCGCGCGGCGACGCCGAGGTTCACCTCGCGCCGGCCGCGACGCTGCAGATCGCCAATCCGGCGGCGCAGCCGTGTTGGGTGCTGATCGAGCACCTCGCCTGGACCGACCAGGCCGCCACGGCGGCCGAGGTGACCGCCCTGCAGCTGTTCCGCGACCTGTTTGCCTCGGAGGTGCTGCGTCCGGGCGAACAGATCTCGGTCGGCCACCTCGCGGTTGTCTTCACCGACCTCAAGGGCTCCACGCGGATGTACCGGGAGATCGGGGATGCGCCGGCGTTCGGCCGCGTGCTCACCCATTTCGAGGTCCTCAAGGCGGCGGTGGCCGCCGAAGGCGGCGCGGTGGTCAAGACGATGGGTGATGCCATCATGGCGGTGTTTCCGCGGCCCGTGGCCGCGCTGCGCGCCCTCGTCTCGGCGCAACAGCGGCTCGCCCGGCCCCAGGCGGCCGACGCGGTTCCGCCGCCGGCCGGCGGCGCGGAATTCACGGCGCCACCGGCACCTTGACCACGATCTTGCGCACCAGCGCGGGCGCGCCGACCGCCAGCGCCGGCATGTGCGCATCCTCCGGCCAGAACACCGCCACGTCGCCCGCCGCCATGCGCAGCACCGACGACGCCTTGGTGTCGGCGTGCTTGGTCAGATCTTTCGCCGCCTCATAAGGCTGGGTGACGCCGAGCCGCGGCGCCGCGGCCAGTTCCATGAGTTCCTCGCCGGCCACCACCACCTGGACGTCAACGTACTGGCGGTGGGTCTCGAAGAACCCCTCCGCCCGCGGCTTGGTGAGATAGGCCATCTCCATCGCGTAGGCGCCGCCTCCCAGCTCGTGGCGGTGGGTGGCGCCGCCCGCCAGCGCGGCGATGCGCGCGTGGGCGGGCGACCCCGGCGTCACGGCCTGCGCGGCATAGGCAAACGCCGCCTGGAATTCCGGGAGGTGCGCGCATCGCTGGCGCACGGCGGCAAGGGTTCCAATGAAGGCCATGCCGCGAATTGAACAGGGACCGGCCGGCACCTCAAACCCCAAGTGTCAGGCCGATTCGGTGCTGCCGACTTGAGTTATCCGCGCCGGCGCGCACACTCTTCCCCTCCCATGAAGATCCTACCCCTGCTTGGATGCTCGATCGTCTTTCTCGCCTCGACGGCGCTCGGCGCGGACGCGCCCAAGGCCTTCGAAGGCAAAGTCCGCTTTGCGATGACCACGGACCACGGCGCCATGTCCATGAGCTACGTCATGAAGGGCGGCCTGATCCGCATGGAAACCGAAGCGGGAAAAGGCCAGACGGTCGTCATGCTGCTCGATTTCGCCAAACGCGAAACGACCATACTCATGGCCCAGCAAAAGAAGTACATGGTGCAACCGCTGCCGGACCCCGCCAAAACCGATCCCGGAACGGCGGTTCAGCCCGACGTCCAGCGCACGGGCGAGTACGAGACCATCCTCGGCTACAAGTGCGAGAAGATCATCGTCAAATCCGGCGACACGGTCGCCGAGATCTGGGGCGCCGAAGGCATGGGCGTCTTCATGAATCCCGGCATGGGCGGCCCGATGGGCCGCGGCCGCCCCGCGCCCCGCAACGCCTGGGAGGCCGAACTCGCCAGCCGCGGCTTCTTCCCCTTTCGCGTGGTGACCCATGATGCCAGCGGCAAGCAGACCTTCAAGATGGAGGCGACCGAGATCGACCCCTCCTCGCCGGCAGATTCCCTTTTTGTTCCACCGCCAGACTACGAAAAGTTCGAGATGCCCCAGATGCCCGGGCTGGGCGGCTTGAATCCGTTCAAGCGGTAGTGGCCGGCGCGGCGCCGGTTCACCCGGCGGAAGCGGCCGCACCGTCGCCCGGTCCGGCCCTGTATCTAAAACGTTGCCGCACTCCGCGACATGGGCTGTGGTAGTCAGCCCGTGGCATTTGAGGTCATCCGCATCCTGTCCGACCTGCACTACGGCGATCACACCAGCCGGGTGCGCTCGCTCGCGGCGCTGCTCCCGTTGTTCCGCGGGGCCGACCGCATTGTCTTCAACGGGGACAGTTTGGAGACGCGCCTGCCGTCGTCATCGCCGCGGCTGCGCCGGGATTTTTTGGAGTTCATCTGTCAAGAGGTACCCCGGGGCGTGCTGCTGACCGGCAATCACGACGCCGACATTTCCGAGGTTCATCACCTCGAACTCCTCGGGGGCCTCGTGTTTGTGACCCATGGCGAGATTCTCTTCGAGGATCTCGTCCCGTGGAGCCGGCACCTGCCGGAGATCCGGGAACTCTACCGCCAGCAGCTCGCCGCACTGCCCGCCGCGGAACGCGACCGGCTCGAGCCGCGGCTGGACGCGTGCAAGCGGGCCTGCGCCCAACTGCGATTTGTCCACGATCCGCAGCCGCGCGGCCCGTGGCGACGCACGGTGCAGACGGCGGGGAACTTCTGGCCGCCCCGGCGCACCCTTGCCATGATCCGGGCCTGGCGCGAGCTGCCCGAGCGTGTGGCCGCGGTCGTCCGCCGCCACCGTCCCCGGGCGCGATTCGCCATCGTGGGCCACACGCACCTGCCCGGCGTCTGGTTTCGCCCGGACGTGGTGGTGATCAACACCGGTTCTTTCTGCCCGCCTTTTGGCGGCTATGCCGTCGACGTTTCGCCCGATGAGGTGGTGGTGCGGCGGGTGCGGCAACACGGGCGGCAGTTCCGCCTCGGACGCGTGGTGGCCTCATTTGCCCTCGCCCCCACGGGAGAGGGGCTCGGTGAGACATCCGCCATCGCGGGCGGGTTGGTGCCGGCGCCATGAGCATGGAGTTTGGATGGTGGGCGCGGGGCGACGACGGACGCAAATAT
>CAZAFS010000458.1:0-2944 GCA_964484165.1 uncultured Opitutaceae bacterium
TCTTCGGCGCGGTAGATGGTCGCCATGCGACTGCGGTGGATGGTTTCCCGGATCACGAACCGGCCGTCGAAGACCTGATCGGCGGGCAGCTGGGGCTCGGCGGATGGTTCGATGCTACCCTGGATCTCAGGGAGGTCGTGACAACAGGCAACTTCGGCCAGCGGCGGCGCCACCGTCGGCGCTGTCTCACCGGCCTGCGGCCGACCAGGTTCCAGTTGAATCATGGGCTTTATCGCGCAGTTCCTCCAGCTGAGGCGCCAGCAAAAGGGATTCGTCGCCGCAGCCGTTAGTTAATGCAGGGGCGATTCCCATCAAAAGTGCATTAAGGGGACGTGCCCCTTCCGCCGCGTCGCGCCGTTTATTCGGATTTAATGGTTTTCGCGGGCCTTTTGATTAGGGCCGGCGGGGCCGCGGGACTATCCTGCCGGCATGCACACGAACACCCTGCTCTCGACTGGAATCAGATTCCGTGCGGCAGGTAATTCCGGCCGCCCTGGAGACGAGCCGACCACGGACACGTCAACCTCGCCCGGCCACGGACAAGACCGCGTGCGGGTCGGGACCTACGTCGTGATCGCGCTCGTCGCCCTGCTCACCGGCTATGTCCTCGGCCTCCTCGGCGGGCAGTACTCCGGCGACTCGCGCGCCGGCTGGCCTTCCGCTCCGACCAATCCGCGGTCCCTGAATCCGTGAACACGTCCACCACCAATTCTCAGTTCTACGAGTCCTGCTTCCCCAGGCTCGCCAAGCTGGTCCAGGTTGAAGACGCAGACGAACCTGTTTTCGCGCCGGATCACAACCAAACCGGGCCTGATTCAAAACCAAACGAAAGCGTTCCCAATGAAACTCATCATCGCCATTATTAAGCCCTTTAAATTCGACGAAGTGAAGGACGCCCTCTGCGACGTCGGCGTCGAGGGCATGACTGTGACCGAGGTCAAAGACTTTGGTCGCCAGAAAGGACACACGGAGACCTATCGTGGCAGTGAATACGTGGTCGACTTCCTTCCGAAAGTGAAAATCGAGATTGCGTTGAGTGACGAACTGGCGGCTCGGGCGGTCGCGGCCATCGTGAAGTCGGCCAAGACCGGGAAAATCGGCGACGGCAATGTGTTCGTTCTGCCCGTCGCAGACGTGGTACAGATCCGCACCGGCGATCACGGCGATGCTGCCCTATCAGCCGCAGATTCGCAGCCATATCGGATCGCCCGTCACCTGGTTCACGCTTGAATGACCTTCCCCTGGGGACAGGGGCAGATTGAACAGACGCTGGAAGGCGGCTTCCTTTCCTGAATAGGGAAGCCGCCTTCCTAATTTCCCGCCATGCGACTCGCCTGCGCCGACCTCAACTTGCGCACAACTCGCACCCGGCCGGAGCCGGGCGACCGGTAAGGGATTGCCGGGCTGACCAGCCGAAGCGGAGTGCCATGCTCGCGCAGGCAGCGCTGTTCGGATTGATGTTCTGGTATTTCTCGACCCATGCGAAACATTAAGCTCTGATCGGGATGCGTCCGAGCCGGCTGCTGCCGCGTCTCCGCCGGCTAGATTGGACCCTCTTCCCCTGTGCCCGACCCCACCCGACCTGATCCCGATGCCCTGCTGGCCTCGCTCAAGCATGCCGAGGCGAAGCAGGCGCGCGGCCGGTTGAAGATCTTTTTCGGCATGGCGCCGGGCGTCGGCAAGACCTACGCCATGCTGCAGGCTGCGCGCAAGGAGCACGCCGAGGGCGTGGACGTCATCGTGGCGCTGGTCGAGACCCACGGGCGCCAGGAGACGGAACACCTGCTCGAGGGCCTGCCCACCCTGCCCCGCAAGCCCGTCGCCTACCGGGGCCTCCAGATTCCGGAGATGGACCTCGAAGCGGTGCTGGCCCGCCGGCCGCGCCTCGCGGTGGTGGACGAACTCGCCCACACCAACGCGCCCGGTTCCCGCCACCTCAAACGCTGGCAGGACGTGGAGGAACTGCTCGTCGCGGGCCTCGACGTCTACACCACACTGAACGTCCAGCACCTCGAAAGCCGCGCGGATACCGTGCGCCAGATCACCGGCGTGGCCGTGCGCGAGACGGTGCCGGACTCGATGATCGAGACGGCCGACGAGATCCAGCTGGTGGACATCACCCCCGGCCAGCTCCGCCTCCGGCTGGCCGAGGGCCGGGTTTATCTGGGCGACCGGGCCGCGACGGCCGCGGACAATTTTTTCAAGGAGACCAACCTCACCGCCCTGCGCGAGCTGGCGCTGCGCCTCACCGCCGAGCGCGTGGACAAGCAGTTGCGTGAGATCCGCGAGGACCGCCAGATCAGCGCCATCTGGCGCAGCGGCGAGCGGCTGCTCGTCGCGATCGGCCCCAGCCCCTTTTCCACCCGCCTCATCCGCTGGACCCGGCGCATGGCCTACGCGCTCGATGCGCCGTGGCTCGCGGTCAACGTCGAGACGACGCGCCCCCTGGAGCCCGAGGACCAGAAACAGCTCGAGGAGAATCTGACCCTGGCGCGCGAGTTGGGCGCCGAGATCGTCGTCCTGCCCGGACGCGACCTGGCCGACGCCTTGGTGCGCGTGGCGCAGCAGCACAACGTCAGCCAGATCGTGGTTGGCAAGTCGCGCCGCCGACCGCTGATCGATTTCCTCGCGGGCGGCTCCCTCGCCGACCGCATCATCCGCCGCAGCAGCCAGATTGACGTCTACGTCGTGCCCGCCGAGCCGCGCACGGGCCGCAACCGCTGGCGCGAGTGGAACCTCTCCGCCACCTCGCGGCCGAAGGAATATGCGACCGCCCTGCTGACCGTGGCCGCAGTGACTCTGGCCGGCCTCGTGGCCAAGGACTGGATCGGCTACTCGGCGGTGTCGCTGTTCTTTCTCACCGCGGTGATCCTGCTCGGTCTGTTCGTCGGCCAGGGGCCGATCCTCCTCGCCGCGACGCTCAGCGCGCTGACCTGGAATTTCC
>CAZAFS010000459.1:0-2940 GCA_964484165.1 uncultured Opitutaceae bacterium
CGCCCTGCCCCTGCCCCAGCGCACGGACGAGCTCTGGCGCGTCAGCAGCGTCGCCGGGGTCAAGCTGGAGGGCTACGCGCTGCCCGCGGCGGCCCCGACGCCCGCGGCGCCGGCGCCCGCGTTTCCGCACACGGCGACGCTGACGTTCGCCAACAATCGCGCCATGGCGCCCGCCGCGCTGCCGGCCCGCCTGCAGAAAAAGGGCGTCATCTTTTGTCCGCTCGAGGAGGCCATCGTGCGCCACCCCGACCTGTTCCGGAAGCATTTCATGGCCCAGCCGGTCAATCTCGGCGCCGAGAAATTCGCCGCGCTCAACGCGGCGCTTACCACCAGCGGCGCGTTCCTCCATGTGCCGCCCGGGGTGGAGATCGCCGAGCCGTTCGTGGTCAGCCACCTGGCGGCGGGCGCCGGCGCCGCCGTCTTTCCCCACACGCTCGTCCTTCTCGAGGACAACGCCCGGGCAACCGTGGTGGAGCTCTTCACCAGCCTGGGGCCCGCGCCGGAGCCGCATTTCGCCGCCGGCCAGAACGACCTCTACGCCGGCCCCGGCGCGCAGCTCACCTACGTCGGCGCGCAGACCTGGTCGCGGGACACCCTCGCGATCCAGCTCAATTCCACGCTCGTGCAGCGGGACGCGCGCGTCCTTTCCCTCAACGTCCACCTCGGCGGCCGCCAGGCGCGCCACGAATCGCACAGCCGCCTGCAGGGGCCGGGCGCCTTCAGCGAGATGCTGGCGCTGACCGTGGCGCGGGGCGCGCAGGAGTTCGACCAGCGCACGCTGCAGAGCCACCAGGCGCCCAACACCGGCTCGAACCTGCTCTACAAGAATGCGCTGCTCGATCAGGCCCGCACGATCTTCTCCGGCCTCATCATCGTCGACCCGGACGCGCAGAAGACCGACGCCTACCAGAGCAATCGCAACCTCCTCCTCAGCGACGAGGCCGAGTCCAACTCGCTGCCGGGCCTGGAGATCCAGGCCAACGACGTCCGCTGCACGCATGGCGCCACCAGCGGGCACGTTGACGACGAGCAGATGTTCTACCTCGAGTCCCGGGGCATCGCCCCCGCCGCCGCGCGCGAGCTGCTGGTTTTTGGCTTCTTTGAAGAGGTGCTCAACAAGCTGGCCGACGAGGAACTCCACGCCGCCCTGCGCGAATTGATTCAGACCAAGTTCAAGAACTAGCCTTCACCGGAGCTCGCGAAGAAAGCCGGGCATAATTTCCTCCGCGCCCTCCGCGTTTTCCTGCAAGATCAAGCCATGTCCAAGGAACGCATCCTTTCCCGCGACGTCGTCGCCACGGAGATCCCGAGCGGCGCCCCGATCACCGTCCGCGCCGGCACCAAGGTCCACATCACCCAGACCCTCGGCGGCAGCTACACTGTCCTGATTGACTTCGGCCTCGCCCGCATTGACGGGAAGGACGCCGACGCCCTCGGGGAGACGGCGACCGCCCCGGCGGCGCCAGCCGCGCCGGCCGCGCCGGCCTCGGCCGAAGCGCCCGACCCCGAGACCGTCTGGGACCAGCTCAAGAAGGTCTACGACCCGGAAATCCCGGTGAACATCGTCGACCTCGGCCTCGTCTACTCGATGGAGGTCGGAAAACTCCCGGAGGGCGGCTACCACGTGGACGTATCGATGACGCTCACCGCGCCCGGCTGCGGCATGGGCCCGGCCATCGCCGACGATGCGCGCAGCAAGGTCATGCTGGTGCCCGGAATCAGCTCCGCCGACGTGCGCCTCGTCTGGGAACCGCCATGGACCCAGTCCATGATCTCCGAAGAAGGCAAGATGCGGTTGGGTTTGGTGTGATTGATCGACCCCGGCACGATCGGCCGCGCCGTAGCCGTCCGGCGAAGGCGGACAGTCCATGATCTCCGAAGAAGGCAAGATGCGCCTCGGCCTGGTGTGACGGCGGGACCAAGCTGAAGCGGCGACGGCGGACCGCCGCGCCAGCCGAAAGTTGACACCGGCGGCGATCGCGCGATGGTGTCGGCCTCGCGTGACACGGGGTGTTCCCACCCGGGAACTGAGACCATACCCGTCGAACCTGATCCGGATTATACCGGCGAAGGAATCGTCACGGCCGACCGCGGCGCGGCGAGCGCCGGGCCGGCCACGGCGGCTCCGGCGCCGGGCCCCCCTCCCCACTGCCATGTTTACCGCCGCCCTCTGCTCCTCGATTCTCCAGGAAATCCGCGCCCGCAATCCGCTGGTGCACAATATCACCAATTACGTGGTGATGAACAACACGGCCAACGCCCTGCTCGCCGTGGGCGCCTCGCCCGCCATGGTCCACGCCAACGAGGAGGTCGAGGAGTTTGCCGCCCTCTCCTCCGCGCTCGTCGTCAACATCGGCACGCTCTCGCCCGCCTGGGTCACCGCCATGGACAAGGCCGTCGCCGTGGCGAACGCCCGCGGCATTCCGTGGGTGCTCGACCCGGTCGGCGCCGGCGCCACGTCGTACCGCACCGACACCTCCGCCACGCTGGCGCGGGAGCGGCCGGCCTGCATCCGCGGCAATGCCAGCGAGATCATGGTGCTGGCCGGCGCCACTGCGCAGAAGACCCGCGGGGTCGACAGTTCACATGGATCCGACGCCGCCCTGGCCGCCGCCCGCGATCTCGCCCGGACCACCGGGACCATCGTGGCGGTGACGGGCGCGACCGATTATGTGACCGACGGCACCGCGCTGATCGGTCTGGCCAACGGCCATCCGCTCATGGCCCGTGTCACCGGCCTCGGGTGCACCGCCACCGCGCTGGTCGGCGCGGCCCTCGCGGTTGAGAAGGACCGGCTGGCCGCGGTGGCGGCCGGCCTGTCGTTCCTCGCGATCGCCGGCGAGATCGCGGCCGAAAAAAGCCCCGGGCCGGGATCGCTCCAACTCCATCTCCTCGACGCCCTGCACCTGCTCGATGCGCCGACGATCACGCGCCGGCTGA
>CAZAFS010000460.1:0-2912 GCA_964484165.1 uncultured Opitutaceae bacterium
GCGCGCCGCGCCGCGAGTTCCTGTACGTCGATGACGCCGCCGACGCCTGCGCCTTCCTCCTCGGGCACGCCGTGCCGCCCGACTGGATCAACATCGGCAGCGGCACCGACGTGACCATCCGCGAGGTGACCGAGACCGTCGCCGCCGTGGTCGGCTACCGGGGTCGCATCGTCTGGGACCATTCGCGGCCCGACGGCACGCCCCGCAAACTCCTGGACGGCTCGAAGCTCGCGGCCCTCGGCTGGCGGGCGAAGACCAGCCTGCGCGACGGCCTCGAGAAAACCTATGCCAGCTTCCTTGCGGAGAAGGCCGCCGGCACGTTGCGGCAATGACCGGCTTCCGCCGGCAGCCCGGGTTGGCAAAATCCCGCCCTTCACCTATGACCAGATGGTGAGCCCCGACTAGCGATGGCTGAATCCCTTGAGATTGTCCCGCCGGAACCCGCCGAAGGCGGGCCGCGCAAGCCCTTCCTCGAACATCTGGAGGATTTGCGCAAGGCCCTGCTCCGATGCGTCACGGTGATCGGCGTGGCGCTCGTCGCCTGCCTGCTGCTCGACGCCCAGCTGGCGACCATCATCGAATATCCCATCCGGCGGATCACCATGCTCGAGGGGCGGAAGCCGACCGTCACGCTGCTCATCGGCGCCACGCGGCTGGGGCCGTACACCGTGACCCGCGACCAGTTTCCCGCGCTGCCGCCGGGCGCCGCGCCCCACGTGACCTACCGCGTCGGCGTGACCCAGGTCGGCGCGGCGCAGGTGGCGACGCTCACGCCGGAGCCGCAGACCGACGCCGACCCGATTCCGGTGAAGCTGCGCAACTTCAACCCGGCGGAGGGCTTCATGGTCGCGTTCCACCTCGCCCTGTACGGCAGCCTGGTCGTCTCCGCGCCGTTCTGGCTGTATTTCATGGGTCAGTTCATCCTGCCGGCGCTCAATATCCGCGAGCGGAAGTTTCTCTTCACCTGGCTGGGGTGGGGGTTGTTTCTGTTTCTGGCGGGGGTGCTGCTGACCTACTTCCTGCTCCTGCCGCTCGCGTTGCGCGCGTCGATCGAATACTCCACGCTGCTCGGCTTCGACGCTTACGAATGGCGGGCGGACGAGTACATCGGGTTCGTCTGCAAGTTTCTCCTTGGCATGGGGCTGGGCTTCCAGTTTCCGCTGGTGGTGATGACCCTGGTGAAGCTCGGCTTCCTCAGTTACCGGCAGCTCGCGCATTACCGCCGCCATGTCATCGTGCTGTCGTTCATCCTCGGCGCCGTCCTGACCACGCCGGAGGTCATCACCCAGGTGGCCATGGCCGTCCCGCTTTGCCTGCTGTACGAGACGTGCATCTGGCTGGCGTGGTTCTGGGAGCGGGGCAAGCGCCGCCGGGAGGCCGCGGCGGCGGGGTGAGCGCCGGATTTTACCCTTGCGCCCGCGGCGCCGCTTTGCGGCCATGTCCCGCGTCTTTCTCCTCCACTTTCACCCTCACCTTCACCTCCGCCATGATCGCTCCCGAAACCTTTGCCCGGCTCGAAGACCTCAAGAAACGTGCGCGCCACTTGTGGAGGTTTCTTTGACGTCGAGCAAAAGCAGCGGGAGATCGAGGCGCTGGAGGCGCAGATGGGCGTGCCCGGCTTCTGGGACCACCAGGAGCGCGCCCAGCAGCATATCGCCAAGGTCAACGGCCTCAAGCGGGCCATCGCCGGCCTGGTCGAGTTTCACAAGAAGCTGGCCGACGCCGAGGTGATGGTGGAGCTGATCGAGGCCGCGGCCGGCGCCGAAAAGGAAAAATACGGCCGCGAGCTCGACCAGACGGCGGTCGCGCTCGCCGCCGATATCGACCGGATCGAGCTGCAGAGTTTCCTCAATGGCCGGTTCGACCGCAACAACGCCATCCTCAGCATCCAGGCCGGCGCGGGCGGCACCGAGTCGTGCGACTGGGCCGACATGCTGTTCCGCATGTACAACCGCTGGGCCGAGCGCCGGGGTTTCAGCGTCGAGGTGCAGGACGTGCTGGCCGGCGACGAGGCCGGCATTACCAAGGCCATGATGTTGATCAAGGGCGAGAACGCCTACGGCTACGCCAAGGCCGAACGCGGCGTGCACCGGCTGGTGCGCATCAGCCCGTTTGACGCCAACAAGCGCCGCCACACCTCGTTCGCCGCGATCGACGTCGTCGCCGAAATCACCGACGACATCGCCATCGAGATTCCCGAGAGTGAGATCCGCGTGGACGTCTACCGCTCCTCCGGCAAGGGCGGCCAGGGCGTGAACACGACCGACTCCGCCGTGCGCCTCACCCACCTGCCGACCGGCATGGTGGTCGTCTGCCAGAATGAACGGTCGCAGATCAAGAACCGCGCCAGCGCCCTGAGCGTCCTCAAGGCGCGCCTCTACGAGAAGCGCCTGGACGAGCAGCGCAGCGAGATGGAGCGGTTCTACGGCGCGAAGGGCGAGATCGGCTGGGGCAGCCAGATCCGCAGCTACGTGCTGCAGCCCTACCAGATGGTGAAGGACCTGCGCACCGGCATGAGCACGAGCGACACCCAGGGCGTGCTGGACGGCGACCTCGACCGCTTCATCTACGCCTGGCTCCGCGCCGGCCAGCCGCGGCACCGCAACAAGGACATCCAGATGGAGGAATGAATCAGCACGACAGAGGCCGGAAGCCGGAAGCCAGCCGGCTAGCGGCTCCCGCTTGCACTTTCTGGCTCCTGGCCTCTGGCTTCTGATTTCTGACGCCATGCTCGCCTACGAATCCATCAAGTCCGCCCTCGCCGCCCAGCCGCTGTTCGAGGCCAAGTCGTGGCAGCTCTCGCCCGAGGCTTGGCCGCTGACGCGCGAACAGGTGGCACAGCTCGAACAGATCGGCGCGGCGTGCCTGGAGTTTCACCAGGCGCTGGAGACGCTCTACCTGCGGTCGGTCGC
>CAZAFS010000461.1:0-2907 GCA_964484165.1 uncultured Opitutaceae bacterium
GCTCGGGCTTGAAGTAGTCGCTCCAGATGACCTGGATCTCGTGCTTCACGATCTCGGCATGCTGCTCCTTGACCGTGACGCAGCGCACGAACTTGTTGCGGTCGGCGATCTCGGTGCTACCCACCGGGATCTGGCCGATCAGCTCGACCATTCGCGCGACCGTGCGCGCGGCGAGCTCGGCGGCGTGCGGATCGTAGATGCCGCACGGGACGTCGCAATGGGCGTAGGCGGTGGTGGGCGGGCGAAGCCAGCCGGTCATTCGGGACATCGATTTCCTCCCGGGATGTCAGGCGAGGCGTGATGAAGCAGGCAGTCGCTGGAGGCCTCGGCCGCTTTCAAGTGTTGGAGGCGCCGCGCCGCGTGTCAATCGGCGTCATTCGGCGATCCGCCGGCCGCGTCCCGGTCGGCGTTCTGGCCGGACCCGGACCGGGCGGAGCAGTGCGCTCAGGCCGCCGGCGTGCCCACCCATCGACCGCGCCGATCGTACGGTGCCGGATCCCTCCATAGTCTCTACACCGTAACTCCATAGTTGCGTCGCTAAGTTTTCAGCCACGTGTCAGGATCGAACCCGACCATTCAATGGGTCAGGTGCCACGGCATGAGCCGCGGCGTGCAACAGGCGACCGAGCATGGCTCGCGCCCGCACCAAGAGAACCGGAGAGTCGACACAGAACCATGAACGCCCGCTCGGACGCCAGAACCCCGGTCAGGGCTGCGGCCCCGACCCGCAAGGTGCGCCGCGTTCCCATGCCGCGTGTCTGGCCCGTCAAGGCCAACGACTTCTACGCAATCATTGCCGGCAACGCCTTGCTGATCGCCGGGATGTGGATACGCCACGGCAATCTCCACGAGCTGGCGACGCCGGCCGGAATTCTCACCGCCATGGGCGAGCTATCGGCCCTGTACGGGACGTACCTCGTTCTCATCCAGCTCATCCTCATGTCCCGCAGCCCGTGGCTCGACCAGGTCTTCGGGCAGGACCGCATCACTGACGCGCATCGCTGGGTGGGGTTCGGTGCAATCTGGCTCCTCGTGTTCCACGCCATCTTCACCACGGTCGGATACGCCATGGGCATCAACAACTCGCCCGTGGACGAGTTCTTCACGCTGCTCACGACATACCCGTACGTCCTCTGGTCGGCCGTGTCGCTCGGGCTCTTCGTCTTCGTGGCGTTCAGCTCGATCCGGGCCGCCAGGCGAAGAGTGTCGTACGAGACCTGGTATGCCATCCACCTGTACACGTACCTCGCCATCGCCCTCGGCTTCATGCACCAGATCTTTGTCGGGGTGGACTTCACTACGGACCAGATCGCCACGCTGTACTGGATCGCGCTGTATGCCATCGCGATCGGCACCCTCGTCGTCTTCCGCTTCGGCCAGCCGATCGCGACCACGTGGCGGCACCGCTTCCGCGTTGCCAACGTGGTGGCAGAGGGACCCGGCGTTGTTTCGATCTACTTGAACGGCCGCGATCTCGACCTGCTTCCGGTTCGCGCCGGTCAGTGGTTCCGACTGCGATTCCTGACCCCGAACGGTTGGTTCAGGGCTCATCCGTTCTCGATCTCGGCAGCTCCCAACGGCCGGTTCCTGCGCTTCACCATCAAGGAACTCGGCGACTACTCGGCCGTGCTTCAGGGGATGCGAGTCGGAACACCGGCCATGCTGGAAGGCCCATACGGAGCCTTCACCGGCCTGACGCGAACGAAGGCCCGGGTCCTGCTCATCGCCGGTGGCATCGGCATCACGCCTCTGCGCGCTCTCCTCGAGGAGCTGCCGGCCTCGCGGGGCAATCTGACCCTCATCTACCGCGCCAGCACCCCAGACGAGATCGTCTTCCGCGAGGAGCTCGATCAGCTGGCGAGCCTGCGGGGCGCCACGATCCACTATCTCGTGGGGAAGCGCGGGTCACGGGAGATGCCTGCAGATCCGCTCGAGCCGCGAGCGCTCCGGCGGCTAGTGCCCGACATCAACGACCGGGACATCTACGTCTGCGGCCCGAAGGGGATGATGGAGCGAGTCCTCAGTGGACTCCGCTGGCTCCGCATCCCGGGTTCGCAGATTCACTACGAACGCTTTGCGTTCTGAGCACGAGAGACACTGAGATGCCTAAGCGAGCACTGCTGGGGGGGTTGCTGACAACGGTTGCGCTTGCCCTGCTGCTCAGCTTCAAGACGCCCGACACGTCCGGTTTGACCGCCCCCGCGCCCGCGAACGGCGCAAGCAGCGGCGGAACCAAGGGCACCTACACGGGTCAGCTGACGGGTTCTACCGTCCAGACGCCGTTCGGCAACGTCCAGGTGCAGGTGAGCCTGCAGAGCGGCCAGATCACCGACGTCCAGGCGCTACAGCTGCCTCAGGGCGGTCACTCGGGCCAGGTGAGCAACTACGCCGGGCCGCAGCTGCGCAGTGAGGTCCTTCAGGCGCAGAGCGCTCAGGTGGACACGGTCTCCGGCGCGACCTATACGAGCTTGGGCTACATGCAATCGCTGCAGTCGGCGCTGGATCAGGCGGGATCGGGCTTCGGCGGGGCCGCCGTTGCACAGGGCACCGCCGGGACCGGGACAAACACGGGCTCGACGGCCAACGGCGCCGCGAACCCGAACGGCGCGGGGATCGGGGCCGGCGCCACCACCGCACCGAACACCGGAAGCACGACCGGTGGCGCGGTTAAGGCCAGCTTCTCAGGCCAGCTGACCGGGTCGACGGTCCAGACCCCCTACGGCAGCGTCCAGGTGCAGGTGACGATCCAGAGCGGCAAGATCACAGACGTCCAGACGCTCCAGCTCCCCAGCGGCGGCCATTCGTCACAGCTGAGCCGCTACGCAGCGCCGCAGCTTCGGAGCGAAGTCCTCCAGGCCCAGAGCGCCCAGGTGAACACGGTTTCGGGCGCGACCTATACGAGCATGG
>CAZAFS010000462.1:0-2903 GCA_964484165.1 uncultured Opitutaceae bacterium
AGAAATACGGCGGCTATATCCCCGGCGTGCGGCCCGGCGAGCCCACCGCGAAGTTCCTCGATTTCATCATGACCCGGCTGACCCTGGCCGGCGCCATCTTCCTGACCGTCATCGCCGTCATGCCGGACGTCCTGTTGTTCGAGTTCAACGTGCCCCAGCGCATCGCCTATTTCTTCGGCGGCACCGGCATGCTCATCACCGTGGGCGTCCTGCTCGACACGATCCGGCAGATCGAAACCTTTCTGCTCCAGCGGCATTATGACGGCTTTCTGCGCAAGGGGCGGATTCGCGCCCGCAGCGCTTCCATGGCTTCCCCCGTCGGCGACGCCGCCGACATGAAAACCGTCAGCGTGTTGTGGATGTGGCTGGGCGCTATCTTCCTTGCGGGGATCATCTTCTGGTTCATCCGCACCTTTGTTCTTTAATACTTTACTTCCCGGGCGATGCCTGTAATTCCCCACCACTTTTCGCTGTCCGGCCTCGCGGCCGGCGCCAAGCTGTTGTGCTTCGGTGTCACCACGGCGCTGTTTAGGGGCCTGGTCGCCGGAGTCCGTTCTTTGAAGATAGAGCACGTCTCTCCTGAACTCGTTGTGCCTCAGGAGATTTGCCGTTGCACTACCCCCGGCCGACTGGCCGCGCGGTCGTGCCCGTGCGGCGCCGCCGTGTCCGGCCGGATTCTGCCGGCCATGTTTCACCGGCGTCCTTGGTTGCGCAAACCCGATGCGGGGTTCCTGTTGGCAGGAATCCCGGCTACGCTGCTCCCTGTCCGCAGATGTGACGAATGGCTCGAAGCCGGCGCGGAGATGCCGGCGGGCGGCCTCCTGGCCTCCGCGCGCTGCAGTTCGGCCGCCCTCCGATGATTCCGATCAAAGACCGCGAAGCCATCGCGCGCATGCGCGCGTCGTGCGTCATCGCCGCCGCGGTGTTGCACCGCCTCAAGGCGCTCGTCCAACCGGGCATCAGCACCTACGATCTCGAACAGGCCGGCCGCGACCTCATCGCCGGCTACGGCGCCCGCAGCGCGGACTTCGGCTACCAGATCGGTCCGCGCCGCTTTCCGGCCCACACCTGCCTCTCGGTCAACGAGGAGGTCGTGCACGGCATCGGCTCCCTGAAGCGCATCCTCCGCGAAGGCGACATCATCTCGCTTGATGTCACCGTCGAGTACCATGGCTATGTCGGCGACAATGCCGTCACCGTCCCGGTCGGCGTGGTCGCGCCCCGGATCGCCGAGCTGCTGCAAGCCACCGAAGAAGCCCTTCACGTCGGCATCCGGCAGGCCCAGGTCGGCCATCACATCGGCGACATCTCCCATGCGATCCAGACCTTTGTCGAGGCGCACGGGTTCACCATCGTCCGGGACCTGGTCGGTCATGGCGTCGGCCGCTCGATGCACGAGGAGCCGCAGATTCCCAACTTCGGCCGGCGCGGCACCGGGGACCGGATCAAGCCCGGGATGACCCTCGCCATCGAACCCATGGTCAACCTCGGCACCTACCGCGTGAAAACCCTCGCCGACGGCTGGACGGTCGTCACCGCTGACGGCCTGCCCTCCGCGCACTTCGAACATACCGTGCTCACCACCGATCGGGGTCCCGAAATCCTCACGCAGCCGCCCGTTCCCGCCGAACACGCGCTCGCGGCGTCCTGATCCTTTTCCGCCACTTTCCGTCAACCAACCTGCAACCTTAATTCTTTTCCCATGCCACGTCTGCTGGGTGTCGACATTCCGCCGAAGAAGAAGATCGCCTTCTCGCTTCGCTACATTTACGGCATCGGTCCCACGCGGGCCGACGCCATCGTCAAAAACGCCGGTCTGGACGCCAATATGCGCGCCTCGGACCTCACCGAGGAGCAACTCAACAAGATCCTCCACGTCATCACCGACCGGAAGTGGGCCTTGGAAGGCGACCTGCGCCGCGAAATCACCGCCAACCTCAAGCGTTTGCAGGCCATCAACTGCTACCGCGGCGTGCGCCACCGCAAGGGTCTGCCGGTCCGCGGCCAGCGCACCAGCACCAATGCGCGCACGCGCAAGGGTCCGCGCAAGACCGTCGGTGTCTCCAAGAAAGTTGAATCCGCCACTCCTGCTTGATCCCCGCCATGGCTGAAGAAAAATCCAATCCCGTCCCGAAGAAGGAAAAAGTCCGCCCGGAGCCCGCCGAACGGGCCCCCAAGAAGGAAGCGGCGGCCGCGCCGGCCGAAGCTCCGGCCAAGGCGGAGGCGTCCGAAAAGAAGCCCGCCCGGGAGAAAGCCCCCAAGGCCGCCGGTGACAAAGGGGCGAAAAAGGACGCTCCCGCCGCCGCTCCGGCCGCGGAAGGCGCCACCCCCGCCCCCGCCGCTCCGGCGGACAAGCCCGTCGAGACCGTCGGCGGAGTGGCCAAACAGCCGACCGCCGAGGAACTCCTCAAGGAGGAGCTGGGCGAGATCAAGATCCGCAAGGCCAAGGGTTCGAAGAACATCACCACCGGCCTGGCGAACATCCTCGCCTCGTTCAACAACACGGTGGTCGCGATCACCGACCTCAAGGGGAATGTCATTTCGTGGTCCAGCGCCGGCAAATGCAACTTCCGCGGCTCGCGCAAATCCACCGCCTACGCCGCCCAGATCGTCGCCCAGGACGCGGCGCGCAACGCCATGGCCCACGGGCTGAAGGACGTGCAGATCCGCGTCAGCGGCCCCGGGCTCGGCCGCGATTCCGCCATCCGCGCGCTGCAGGCCATCGGACTTGAAATCACCTCCATCATCGACGTGACGCCGATCCCGCACAACGGCTGCCGCCCCCGCAAGCGCCGCCGCGTCTGAGCCGCGCCGCCCGTCCCTCCTACTCCCACACTCCTTTTCTTCTATGGCCCGCTACATCGGTCCCACCACCCGCATCAGCCGCCGCTTCGGCCAGTTCA
>CAZAFS010000463.1:0-2901 GCA_964484165.1 uncultured Opitutaceae bacterium
CCGGGCTGGTCTACTGGGTGGCCCTGCCGGCGCTGCTGTTCATGGAAACATCCCGGGCCGATCTCCACGGCAGCGGGGTGGGGCGCGTCGTGGTGGTGATGTGCTGCGCCACGGCGCCAGTCGTCGCGCTGGGCATCGTCTACGCGCGGCTGGCGCGGCTGGCGCCGGCAACAGCGGGCACCTTCGTGCACGTGGCCATGCGCGGCAATCTGGCTTATGTCGGCCTGCCCGTCTTGCTGTATCTGGCGGCGTCAGCGGGACCGGCGGCGCCGCGGCCGGCGATGATCATTCTCGCCTTTGCGCCGTTCGTGCTGTTCCAGAACGTGATCAGCATTCTGTTGCTGCTGGCCGGTCGGCAGCCCTTGGGCTGGGCGACCGTGGGGGCGCTGGCCCGGGGCGTGGTCACGAATCCGCTGCTGGTGGCGGTGGGGTGCGGATTGCTGGCCGACGCGGCGGGTCTGGCGCTGCCGTCGCCGCTGGCACATACGCTGGATGCCGTGGGGGCCGTGGCGTCGCCGCTGGCGCTGATCGGCATCGGCGGCTCCCTGTTGACGGTGCCGGTGCGCAAGCACTGGGGCCATGCGGCGGTCGCGGCGATCCTGAAGGTGGCGGTGGTGCCGCTGACCGGCTGGCTGCTGGGCCGTTGGCTGGGTCTGCCGCGCGACGAAATGGTCATCGCGCTGGTCTTCCTGGCCTGTCCGACCGCGGTGGCGTCCCATCCGCTGGTCATCCGGCTCGGCGGCGACGAGGCGCTGGCCTCGACCGGCATCGTGCTCAGCACGCTGGCCTCGGCCGTGCCGCTGGCGCTGATCGTGGCGACAAGTTGAAGCGCCGCGGCTTGAAGCGCACCGGCGAAAGACTACGCTCAACGCCACCTATGCTGCTCGATTTCTCCAAACTCCCCGCGCGCGAGATCTACGGCTGGCTGACGAGTGTCATCGCGCCGCGCCCGATCGCGTGGGTCTCCACCATTTCCGCCGACGGGCGCACGAACCTCGCGCCGTTCAGCTTTTTCCAGGGCGTCACGTCCAACCCGCCGACCCTCATGTTCGTGCCGGTGAACAACCGCGACGGCCAGCCCAAGGACACCGTGCGCAACATCCGCGAGGTGCCGGAATTCGTGGTGCACGTCGTGCCGTACGCGCTGGCCGAGCCGATGAACGCCTGCGCGGCCACGCTGCCGTACGGCGAAAGCGAATTCGAGAAGTTCGCCATCGCGACCGCGCCGTCGACCAAGGTGCGCCCGCCGCGGGTGGCGGCCGCGCCGGTGGCCTTCGAGTGCACCCTGCACCAGATTGTCGACATCGGCGAGGGGCCGCTGGCCGCGCACGTCATTTTCGGCCGCGTTCACCTGGTTCACGTCAGCGACGCCGTGCTCGGCCCCGACGGCCGGATCGACGCGGCCAAGCTCGACCTCATCGGTCGGCTCAGCGGCGAATGGTACTGCCGCACGACGGAGCGCTTCGCGCTGCGGCGGCCGGCCTGAGCGGTCCGCGGAGTGCGGACTTGTCAGCTATTAATTGACAAGTTCGTCTTGGCTGGGAGGGGGCCGGGCGAAAAAATCGCGGGCCGCGGCGAAGGGACGGGGCGCGCTTTTCCTTGCCTCGGGCCCAAAGCTGGAAAAGGTCGCGGCATGAAAGTTCCGCTTCTTTCGGGACCCCTGGGCCGGGGTCTCACCACCGCCGTTCTGCTGGCCGCCGTGCGGCCGGCCGCTGGCGACACTAACGCCGATCCGGCCGCGCCGCGGTTCAGTCTCGTCCACATGGACCTCGCGGTGAACCCGCGCGTCGACTTCGCGAATTTCGCGGCCGGCGCCTGGTACCGGACCACGCAGATTCCGGCCGACAAGTCGAGCTGGGGCAGCTTCAACCAGCTCGAGGAACGCAACGCCTACCTCATCCGCCATGTGCTCGACGACGCGGCCGGGTCGCCCGGCGCCCCCGGCTCCCTCACCCAGCAGGTGGGCGACTTCTATGCGACGGCGATGGACGCCGCGGCGATCGAGGCCGCCGGGGAGAAGCCGCTCGGCCCCGACCTCGCGCGCATCGATGCGATCGGGTCGGTGGACGACCTGATCAAGGTGGTGGCAGTGCTGCACCTCCGGCTGGTGGCGCCGCCGTTCAATCCCAGCGGGGCGTTTGGGGCGCCCAGCACGCCGCTGTTCGGCCGCAGCGTCCAGCCGGACCAGAAGCAGGGCGACACCTATATCCTATACCTGTCCCAGGGCGGACTCGGCCTGCCGACGCGCGACTATTATTTTGACCCGCATTTCGAGGCCGTGCGGACCGCCTATATCGAGCACATCGCGAAGATGCTCACCTTCGACGGCGAACCGGACGAGGCCGCCCGCCAGGATGCGGCGACGGCGTTCGCGATGGAGAAGGCGCTGGCCGAGGCCTCCCGGACGCCGGTGCAGCTGCGCGACCCGATCGCCAACTACCACAAAATGACGATCGACGCCCTGGCCGCCGCTTGCCCGGGCTTCCCGGCCCGGACCTACTTTGCCGCCATGGAATACCCGGCAGCGGGCGGCGACATCGTCGTGCGCCAGCCGGAGTTCTTCGCCGCCCTCGGCCGGCTGCTGCAGGAAAAGCCGCTGGTCGACTGGAAAATCTACCTGCGCTGGCGCGCCCTGTCCGACGCCGCGCCCTACCTGTCGCCGGCGTACGAGGCGGAAAGCTTCCGGTTCAACGGCACCGTGCTGAACGGCGTGCCGGCGATGGAGCCGCGGTGGCAGCGTGTGGAACGCGTGCTCAACGCCCAGATCGGGCAGGCGGTCGGGCGGCTGTACGTCGACCGCTATTTCCCGCCCGCCGTGCAGGCGCGCCTGGCCGTCATGGTCGGCAACATCGAGGCGGCGGTGAAGGAGCACCTGGAGCAGGCCGACTGGATGAGCGAGCC
>CAZAFS010000464.1:0-2899 GCA_964484165.1 uncultured Opitutaceae bacterium
CGCCACCATGAACGGCACCATCACGCTGCGCAAAATGCAGCCGTGAGCCCGGCGCCCGTCCTCTGGTTTCCCGTCCTGCCCCGTTCACTTGTCAACCAATAGTTGACAAGTGACGTGGCGGAGATCCGGCGAGATCCGGAGCCAATGAATCTTTGCTCCCCTCCGTTTTTGATCGTTGTCAACCAATAGTTGACAACGGGAAGCCGCGGAAATCCGGATAAGAAACAAGCCTGTGGCTGAAGGGTCGTCTCGCCCGGCCATGAACCCGCTCTTCGCCGCCTGATTCGCAACCGAGGGGCGGCGCCCGGTGGTCCCCGGCCCGCCGCTCCGCCCGGCGCCGGCCGCTACTCCGCCTCGCTGAACGCGAACAGCGTGACGACTTCGAGGCCGGCCTCGGCCAGCCGGCGCGATCCGCCCAGCTCGGGCAAATCGATGACCGCCGCCACCCCGACCACCTCGCCCTGCAGGGCGCGAAAGAGCTTCGCCGCCGCCAGCAGCGTCCCGCCGGTCGCGATCAGATCGTCGATGATCAGCACCCGGTCGCCGGGCCGGCAGGCGTCGGCGTGCACCTCGATCGTGGCGGTGCCGTACTCGAGCGAGTACTCGGTCGTCACGGTCTTGAAGGGCAGCTTGCCCTTTTTGCGCACGAGGGCGAAGGGCTTGCCGAGCTTGTAGGCCAGCGCACCGCCCAGGATGAAACCGCGCGCGTCCACCGCCGCCACCACGTCGATGGACCGGCCGGCCAGCCGTTCCGCCATCAGGTCGACGGTCGAGGCAAAGGCCGCGGCGTCCTGAAACAGCGTGGTGACGTCGCGAAAGTTCACGCCCGGCTTGGGCCAGCCGCGGACGGTGCGGATCCGGGATTTGAGGGCGACGGCGTCCATTTCAGTCTTTCGCACGTCGATACTGGACCGGCCAGCCGAGGTCAACGCCCAGTGTTTTGGCGGCGTGCAGCGGCCAGTAAGGGTCGCGCAGGGACTGGCGGGCCAGCAGCACCACGTCGGCCCGCCCGCCGGCCACGATCCGCTCGGCCTGCTCCGCCTCGGTGATGAAACCCACCGCGCCGGTGGGCAGGCCCGTCTCGCGGCGCACCGCCTCCGCGAAGGGCACCTGGAAGCCGGGGCCCGACGGGATGGTCGCGCGGGCCAGCGTGCCGCCCGACGAGCAGTCGAGCAGGTCCACGCCCCGCCCTTTCAGGATCCGGGCCAGGGCGATGGTCTGCGGCAGGTCCCAGCCGCCGGTCTCGGCCCAGTCCGTGGCCGACACGCGCACCCAGAGCGGCAGGCGCTCCGGCCAGACCGCGCGCACGGCGTCCACGACCTCCGTCAGCAAACGGACGCGGTTGTCAAACCCGCCGCCGTAGCGGTCCGTGCGGTGATTGCTCAGCGGCGAGAGAAACTGGTGGAGCAGATAGCCGTGCGCGGAGTGAATCTCGATGAGTTCAAACCCGGCGGCCAGGGACCGCTTCGCCGCCGCCACGAATGCCCGCACGATCTCCGCGAGGCCCGCGGCGTCCAGCTCCGCCGGCACGGGATGACCCGGCGCAAACGGTAGCGCGCTTGGTCCCACCACGGGCCAGCCGCCTTGCGCTGGCGTCAGGGGCTGGTCGCCCGCCCACGGCCGCGCCGTGCTCGCCTTGCGGCCGGCGTGTGCCAGCTGCACCGCCGGCACCGCCCCCTGCCCGCGCACGAACCGCGCCACGCGCGCCAGGGGCTCGACCTGCGCCTCCTGCCAGATTCCGAGATCCTCCGGCGAAATGCGCCCGCGCGCCTCGACCGAGGTGGCCTCGGCCATCACCACGGCCGCGCCGCCCACGGCCCGCGACCCCAGGTGCACCACGTGCCAGTCCGTCGCCATCCCGTCCGTGCACGAGTACTGGCACATCGGCGAGACCACGATGCGGTTGCGCAGCGTCACGCCGCGCTGCGTCAACGGAGAGAAGAGGGCGGACATGGCGCCCACGGTTGGCGGAATCCGCGCCGGCGCAAGCGGGAAGCGCGCCTCTGCCCGGATTACCAGACCTTCGCCCGCACGTCGGGCGCGCGCCACATCGGATCCCCCGGCTCGATGCCGAACGCCGCGTAGAACTGCGGCAGGTTCACCAACGGCCCGACGGCGCGGAACTGCCCGGGCGCGTGCTCGTTGCTCATCACCTGGCGCCGCAGCGCATCGTCGCGGAACTTGGTGCGCCACAGCTGGGCGAAGGCGATGAAGAAGCGCTGCTCGGGGGTGAAGCCGTCGATCTTCGGCGGCGGGGGCTTGCCCGCCAGCGAGCGCTGGAGCGCGTCGTAGGCGACGGCCACGCCGCCCAGGTCGGCGATGTTTTCGCTCAGCGTAAGCTGCCCGTTGACCGCCAGCCCCGGCAGCGCCTCGAAACGACCGTACTCGTCCACGACCTTCTGGGCCCGGGCCTTGAACTGCGCGGCGTCCGCCGGCGTCCACCAGTCGCTGAGATTGCCGTCGGCATCATAGAGGCGGCCCCGGTCGTCGAAGCCGTGCGTGATCTCGTGGCCGATGACCGTGCCGATCGCGCCGTAATTCACCGCGTCGTCCAGCGTGGGGTCGAAGAACGGCGGCTGGAGGATGCCGGCCAGAAAGACGATCTGGTTGGCGTTGGACTGGAAGTAGGCGTTGACGATCTGGGGCGACAGCCCGAACTCGTCCCGGTCCACCTTCTGTCCGATCAGGCCGAGCTGGCGGTGCACTTCAAAGCGCCCGGCGCGGTTCAGGTTCTCGAAGAAGCTGTCGCGCCGGATGACGAGCGCGGAGTAATCGCGCCACTTGGGCGGAAACCCGATCAGGGCCCGGAACCGGGCGAACTTGGCCAGCGCCTTGGCGCGGGTCGGCTCGCTCATCCAGTCGGCCTGCTCCAGGTGCTCCTTCACCGCCGCCTCGATGT
>CAZAFS010000465.1:0-2895 GCA_964484165.1 uncultured Opitutaceae bacterium
GTGTCGTACTTGAAGAGCGAGATGTTGTAGATCTCGTGCTCGGTCTCGACGTTGCCGTGCTCGGTGATGCCGAGATAAACGCCGACCCGCGCCTTGTCCGCCGCCTCCCAGTTCACCCCGCTGTCGGCGAGGGCCTCCCGGGCGCAGTAGATGCTGATGCTGCCGGCCCGCGTGCCGATGCGGATGTCCTTTTTCTTTTGGTGCTTGAGCGGGTCAAAATGACAGACGCCGGCGGGCTGCGGGCCCATGTACCGCACCTCGATCAGTTCCACGCCCGAGACGCCGCCCAGCAGATTCTGCCGGAATTCGGGCAGGGTGTTGCCGTTCGGGGCGGTCAGGCCCAGGCCGGTGATGACGATGCGGGACGACTGCATGGAAAGTACCAGACCACTTCATGCGCGCGAGGTCAGGCGCGCAAGAGAGTTTTGCCTAGCCATCGCGGCGGGAAAATCAATACAAGTCTCGTGCGATGAATGTACTCGTTGTAGGCGGCGCCGGTTACATCGGCAGCCACTGCGTGCGGCAGCTGGCCGCCGCCGGGCACCGGCCGGTGGTCATCGATAACCTGGTCTACGGTCACCGCCGCGCCCTCGAGCCCGCGGTGCCGTTCTACGAGACGAGCCTGGGCGACGAGGCGGCCGTGCGCACCATCCTCGCGATGGAGAAGATCGACGTGGTGATGCACTTCGCGGCCTACTGCTACGTGGGTGAGTCCGTCACCGACCCGCTCAAATACTATTTCAACAACGTCGTCGCCACCCTGCATCTGCTCAAGGCGATGCTCGCGACGGGCGTCAAGCAGTTCGTCTTCTCCTCCACCTGCGCGACCTACGGTCAGCCGGCCACCCTGCCCCTGGTCGAGACCATGCCGCAGCAGCCGATCAATCCCTACGGCCAGACCAAGCTCGACGTGGAGAACGCGCTCAAGGCCCTGGCGCGGGCCGAGGGCTTCAGCTTCGCCGCCTTTCGCTATTTCAACGCCGCCGGCGCGGCCGAGGACGGTTCCATCGGCGAGGACCACGATCCCGAGACGCACCTCATTCCCCTGGCCATCGATGCCGCGCTCGGCCGCCGCCCGCACCTGCAGCTCTTCGGCACCGACTACCCCACCCCGGACGGCACCTGCCTGCGCGACTACGTGCACGTGGATGACCTGAGCCGCGCGCACATCGCCGTGTTCGACCGGCTCGCCGCGCCCGGCGCCGCGCTGTTCTACAACCTGGGCACCGGCCGGGCGTTCTCCAACCGCGAGGTGATCCGCGCCATCGAGAAGGTTTCCGGGAAGAAAGTGCCGGTGATCGAGGCGCCGCGCCGCGCCGGCGATCCGCCCGCCCTCTACGCCGATGCCTCGCTGGCGCAGCGCGAACTCGGCTGGCGGGTGAAGTTCCCCGACCCCGACTCGATCATCGCCACGGCGTGGAAATGGCACTCCGCGCATCCCCAGGGCTTCGGCGGGAGACACTAGGGGCTATCCGACAATCGCGGGGAAATCGTAGGGGCGCAGGCTTGCTGCGCCCTCAGCGGAATTCGCATCCGGCCAAAAGCGGGCGCAGCGAGACTGCGCCCCTACCATTGCCCGCCGCTGCCAGTCCCTCACACCTTCAGCTTCAGCGCGTCGATGCGCTTGCGCAGCGTGGTCCGGGTCATGCCGAGGCGTTCGGATGCGCGCACGAGGTTGCCCCGCTCATCGCGGAGCACGCGTTCGATCATCTCGCGCTCCAGGCGCTCCAGCACCGGCTCCGTTCCCTCCTCCTTTAGCCGGGCGTAAACAAAATCCAACGCGTCCCCGAGCGTGAGCCCCGGGGGCGGCGCCAGTCCCGGCTCCGGCTCCGCCGCGGCGGGCGCGGCGCCCGCCGGCTCCTTCTCGGCGGACCCGCCTGATGCGGGCGTGGCCGGCACTTCGGGCGCCGGGATTGGTATCGAGGGCGCGGTTCCGCTCGCCAGCACCGCCTCCTCCCGAATCTCCGGCGGCAGGTCCTTCAACAGGATTGTGTCGCCCTGCGCGATGACCGCGCTGCGATAGATGACGTTCTCGAGTTCGCGGACGTTGCCGGGCCAGCGGCAGCGCACCAGGATGGCCATGACCTCGGCCGCGACCTTCCGCACCCGCGTCTTCTTCTGCTGGGCCAGCGTCTGCAGTACGTAGTCCACGATCTGGGGGATGTCCTCGATCCGTTCCCGCAGGGGCGGCATGCGGATGCGCACGACGTTCAGCCGGTAGTAGAGATCCTCGCGGAAGGTCCGGGCCTTGACAATGTCCTCCAGGATCTTGTTGGTGGCCGCGATCACCCGCACGTCCACCTTGATCGTGCCGGTGCCGCCGACGCGCTGGATCTCGCCCTCCTGGAGCACCCGCAGAATCTTGGTTTGCGTGGCCAGCGTCATGTCGCCGATCTCGTCCAGGAAGATCGTCCCGCCGTCGCAAAGCTCGAATTTGCCCAGGCGCTGGGCCGTGGCCCCGGTGAAGGAGCCCTTTTCATGGCCGAACAGCTCGCTCTCGATCAGATTTTCGGGGATGGCCGCGCAATTGACCGCCACGAACGGCTTGCCGGCCCGGTGGCTGTGCTGGTAGATGCTGCGCGCGACGAGTTCCTTGCCGGTCCCGCTCTCGCCGGTGATCATCACCGTGACGTCGCTGGCGGTGACCTGGCCGATGGTCTTGAACACCTCCTGCATCGCGGCGGAACTGCCGACGATGCCCTCCTTGTAGTCCTCCGTGTTGATGCTCGGCTTGTAGCCGCTCGCCGCGTGCATGTCGGCCCGGGCCTGGAGGGCGGTTTCCGCCAGGACCAGCACCCGCTGCGGATCGAACGGCTTCATGATGTAGTCGAACGCCCCGAACTTCATCGCCTCGATCGCCGTCTGCGCCGTGCCGAAGGCGGTCATGAGGATGAC
>CAZAFS010000466.1:0-2880 GCA_964484165.1 uncultured Opitutaceae bacterium
GCAAGACCATGGCCGAGAACCTGCGCGACGTGAAGCCCTACCCGGCCGGCCAGGACGTCATCCATCTGCTGTCCGACCCAATCAAGGCGGACAGCCACATCCGCATCCTCTACGGCAATCTCGCACCCACCGGGGCGGTGGCGAAGCTGACCGGCAAGGAAGGACTCCGTTTCTCCGGCAAGGCGATCGTCTTTGAATCCGAGGAGACGGCGCTCAAGGCCATCCTCGACGGCCGGGTCAAGGCGGGCCACGTGATCGTGATCCGCAACGAGGGGCCGGTTGGCGGCCCGGGCATGCGCGAGATGCTGGCGCCCACCAGCGCCGTCATGGGCAAGGGTCTGGGCAAGGACGTGGCGCTGATCACTGACGGGCGCTTTTCGGGCGGCAGCCACGGTTTCGTGGTCGGGCACATCACGCCCGAGGCCGCGACCGGCGGCCCGATCGCGGTGATCAAGAACGGCGACCCGATGACAATCGATGCGGAAAAGAAGGAGATCTCGCTCGATATCCCCCCCAAGGACCTCAAGGCGCGCCTCAAGGCCTGGAAGCCCAAGCCGCCCCGCGAGACCCGCGGCGTGCTGGCCAAGTACGCCAAGCTCGTCACCAGCGCCTCAGAGGGCGCCGTGACCGACAAGTACCTGTGAAACAGAGTAGAGGGTAGTGGGTAGCGAGTAGGAGCAGCGCCGGCAGCGAATGGCCGGTCAGCCATATTTTGACTTTGTCGACGGCCCCTCCTCTGTTACCCGTAACTCTCCGATTGAGCGGCAGCCATTCCTTCTTCCGTCGCACTACTCACTACCCGCTACTCACTACTCGCTCCTCTCGTCATGTCCTGGTCCCGTTTCAAAGAATATCGCTATCAATTCCCGACGGTCGGCCTGGCACTCGACCTCAGCCGCCTGCCGTTTCCCGACGACTACCTGCCATCGATCGAGCCGAAGTTCGCGGCGGCGTTCGCCCACATGACCGCCCTCGAAAAGGGCGCCATCGCCAATCCGGACGAAAACCGCATGGTCGGCCACTACTGGCTGCGCGCGCCCGCGCTGGCGCCAACCCCGGAGATCGCCGATGCCATCACCTCGACCCTGGCCGCGATCAAGCAATTCGCCGCCAAGGTCCATCAGGGCGAGATCGGCGGCCCGGCGGGCAGGTTCCGCGAACTGCTCGTCATCGGCATCGGCGGTTCCGCGCTGGGGCCCCAGTTGGTCAGCCAAGCGCTGGGCCGGCTCAAGGGCGGCCGGGACCGGATGCGCGTCCATTTCTTCGACAACACGGATCCGGACGGAATCGATTATGTCCTCAAGGAGATCGGCAGCCAGCTCAAGCGCACGCTGGTGCTCGTCATCTCCAAGTCCGGCGGCACGGCCGAAACCCGCAACGGCATGCTCGAGGCCGCCGCGGCCTTCCGCGCGGCCGGGCTCGATTACCCGAAGCATTTCGTGGCGGTGACCGGCGCCGGCTCCAAGCTGGAGCAAACCGCGCTGGCGGAGGGCTGGCTCGCGCATTTTCCCATGTGGGATTGGGTCGGCGGCCGCACCTCGGAGCTCTGTGCGGTGGGTCTCCTGCCGGCCGCGCTGCAAGGGATCAAGATTGACCAGCTGCTGGCCGGCGCCGCCGCCATGGACAAGGTCACCCGCCGGGCGGCGCTCCAGGAGAACCCGGCCGCGCTGCTCGCCGCCGCGTGGTTCTGGGCCACGGACGGCCGCGGAGCCAAGGACATGGTCGTGCTGCCGTACAAAGACCGGCTGCTGCTTTTTTCACGCTATCTGCAGCAGCTCGTCATGGAGTCGCTGGGCAAGGAACTCGACCGGCAGGGCCAGGTGGTCAACCAGGGCATCGCCGTCTATGGCAACAAGGGCTCGACCGACCAGCACGCCTACGTGCAGCAGCTTCGCGAGGGCGTGAACAACTTTTTTGTCACCTTCATCGAAGTCCTGCGCGACCGGCGGGGCCCCAGCCTCGAAGTCGAGCCCGGCGTGACTTGCGGGGACTATCTCCAGGGTTTTCTCCTCGGCACGCGCGACGCGCTCAGCGAGAAGGACCGGTACTCGGTGACCGTCACGATTCCGGAGGTTTCGGCGCGTACGCTGGGCATGCTGATTGCCCTCTACGAGCGCGTCGTCGGCCTCTACGCCTCGCTGATCGGAATCAACGCCTACCACCAGCCGGGTGTCGAAGCCGGCAAGAAGGCCGCGGGCGGTGTTATCGCCCTGAAGCTCAAGCTCGTCGGCGCCCTGCGGGCCGCGCCAGGGACGGCCTTCACGGCGGAAGCCCTCGCGGGCCAGGCCGGCCAGCCGGAACAGGCGGAGATGGCGTTCAAGATTCTGGAACATCTGGCCGCCAACCCCGGCACCGGGGTCAAGAAGGCCGAAAAGACCCCCTGGTGGGAATCGACCTTCGCCCTCGACGCCTGAGCGGAACCTTCCCCGCCGGGCCGCGTCCTATCGCTGCTGGCTCGACTTCGGCCCGAAACCTGTGGCAGTTTGTCTCCGTCTTTCCCCTCCTCTCATGAACGCGGTCAAGAAACCTTTGCTCGTCTCATTGCTCGCTCTGGCCCTGTTGGCGCTCGCCACGGGCTGCGTCGGCCCCCGCAGCGATTCCTCGATTCCGTGGAACCGCCCGGCCTCGTGGGAGGGGCAGATTCCGGGCATGGGCCAGTAGGAGCGCAGACGCTCCGTGCACCAGCTCGAAGAATCCGGCCGCCGGCCGGATTTTTTTTGTAGCGGTGGATGCGGCGGAGTGGCTTGCTTGCGGCAGCGATGGACAACGCTTCGCTCGTTCCCCAGCCCGGCCATCTCTATGTCGTGGCCACGCCCATCGGCAATCTGGCCGACCTGACCGAGCGGGCGCGGGCCCTGCTGGGCGCCGTCGACCTCGTGG
>CAZAFS010000467.1:0-2872 GCA_964484165.1 uncultured Opitutaceae bacterium
ATGGCGCGAAAAGTCACGGTGCCGGATTCACTCCGCGCCGCAATCCCGATTTGCGCCCGCCGCCGGGATTTCCCGCCATGAACTTGAAAACGCCGTTCGCCGATCGGGACAATCGGGATCGGGCCGTGGCATCTTCCCGGGGTTGTCTTCAACTGGCTGATCGCTCAGGTTGCCAGCGAAGATGTCCGCCCAACCCGTCACCATCATCCCTTGATTGAACCTTGGGACATGAAAACACCCGGTTGGCTTCCGTGGGTTTTGCTGGCCATCCTTGTGCTGGCCGCTGCGCCGGCTCCGGTCGATGCCGATCAGTCCTCCGGACGGCCGAACCTGCAGATACCGGTGGTCATCGTTGCCGAGCGCTTTGGTCCCGGGGCAACCGTCCCTCTTCCGACTCCGGAAAACCGGGTCTCCTTCGTCGCAAGTCAGGGCGGCTATGTCCAGGAGGGCGACGGCGCCACCCGAGAAGAACCGGCGGACGCCCGGCTGATCGCGCGCGTGCTGCGGAGCGTCCTCGGATCTCAACACTACATGCCGGCAAACGCCCAGGCGGCTCCTTCGCTGGTGGTGATCTACCACTGGGGGCTCGTCGGCCGGAACGCCCACCAGATCAGAATCCTTTCCGGGATTGATTCGAACCTGAAAGCGCGGCTGGCGCTGGTCGCCACGACGGAGCAGGCGGGAGAAACCGAGAACTTCCTGGTGAGCCGCCTGCAGGGGAGAACCAACCCGGCCTACCCGATCCCGGAGAATCTCAGCCTTCCGGCTCGCGGCATCCTGGATCTGACGCGGAATGCGCGCTGGTTTGTCGTCGTGTCGGCCTACGATTATTCCGCCTTTAGCCGCCATGAAAACCGACTGGTCCAGCGCGTCAAGATCAGCACGGACCAGCGTCCGGACCTGACGATGGCCGAGATTTTGCCGGCTTTGCTTCGAGCAGGAGGCCCGTATTTCGGCCGCAATCTTGAGGCGCCCGAAATTCTCTCCGTGCCCTTGATCGCTGCAGCGGCAGGCGTGGTCGCCCCCTCGACTTCAGCGGAATCTCTGCGGTCACCCGGGTGGGACCGGCGGGTTGATCGCACCGACCTGCGCAGCCTGATCCAGCAGGAACGGGCCGATTTCTCATGGGTTCGCGCCGCGCGATCCCATGCGGACGACGACGGGCCGCCCCCCTGACGCGGCGCCAGCGCTACCATCAGGGCCCGCCATCGCGCCCCGTGAGCCGCCGGCCGGCGGGAGTTCCGGCCGGGTCAGCGCGGGGGCAGGGGCACAGCGGCGGCCGGGAGGACCATTCCCGCCATCGCATGCCAGGCATCGAACCAGGTGACCGGTCCCTCGCCGGGAATGCGCCTGGAAAGAAACAGGACGAACAGCATCAGATTCCAAACGATCCCGAACCCGGTGATCAGGATCACGAGCCCATGGAGCCACGATTGCCGGTTGGCCGAGGCGAATAGATACGCCAGTCCGCCCATGGCCAGGAGAACGGTGCCTTCAAAAGCGCGATTTCCAAACGAGACGCCAAACCACCAACTGGGCCAGCAGGCGTTGAGCACGAGCATGAGGGCGAAGGACACGCCCCAAGCCCACACCAGATTCCGCCGCCACATCCAAAATGCGCTGGCAATGATCCCCGCCAGCATCACCGGGTGCCAATAGAAGAAGCCATGGAGCGGCGAGAATAGGACCTGCCAGAGGTGCGGATGAGTCCAATCGAAGGTTTCATTGCCATAGCTGTTCCAGATCCACGAGCCGTAGAGAATCTTCGAGGCGGCGCACTGCACCAGGATTGGCGGCGCCGCACCGAGCACCAATATCGTCAGATGCCACAGGCGCTCGCCGGGGGGACGTCCGCCGGCCGCATACCGCCACAGCACGACCGCCGGCAAAACCAGGTAGGCGAATGCAGTATACCGGGTCACCACCAGCAGGCCGGCGGTCAGCCCGAGCGCGGCAAACCACCAGCGATTCGTAGCTCCGTCGTGAATCTTCAGCGCGAGCCATGATGAAATGACGAACAGCGCGAAGACCTGGGAGTGCGTCGCCGACAGGGCGGCGGATTGATAGTAGACGAGGGGACTCGCCAGCCAGCTTGCCGCCACCGCGGTCGCCGCGATGGCCGGAGGGAACCATCGACTGAGAATTCTCCAAGCACACCCCAGGCCGGCCAGCGCGTAGCAGAATTGACCAAGCCAGACGGCAACCTGATAGACCGGCTCCCAGCCCTTGTCGCCCAGACCGAAAACCAGGGCCGCGGCCCGCGCCGCGAGATAAAACGGCAGGCTACCCAGCGCCCACCCCACCGGGAATTTGTTGTAATGCATGCCCGTCGGAGTGAGCGGAGTGGTGAATTCCAGCTGGTAATCGCTCTCCGTAATCATCGGACACTGCGCGAGGGCGGACTCAAAATCGAGATCGTGATCCACGACCAATTTCGGCAGCCACAGGAAATAATAGGTGTCGTCGAGCCCCCGGATGAGCGGAAGGTGCCGCTCGGTGAAAAGACCCCAGCCGTGGTAAACCATGCCGCCGATCGCGACCACTGTCCCCAGTAGGACGAGCCCAAACGCCCTCCACCATTCCCGCCGAGCGGCGGTCGGTGCTGGCCCGCGCATTTGAGCCGTTGTCGGGCGGATGACTGGATTCATGTTCGCGCGAGCCATTACTAATCGACCGGGGCTCTGATTGGGGCGCTCATCATGGATGGGACGATTGGAACGACAGATTGAGCGATGGACGCGACTGGTTTGGCAAGACGATTGACCGTCCTCGCGCATTCTGCGGGCTCGCCATTCCGCCGCGGCGGACCAGCATCAACGGCTCATGTCCACCGTCTACTCCGCCGCCATCGACCTCGGCGCGACGAGCGGTC
>CAZAFS010000468.1:0-2869 GCA_964484165.1 uncultured Opitutaceae bacterium
AGGGTGTCCTTGTAGCCGTTCCACAGCGAAGCGGCGGTCCCGC
This sequence comes from uncultured Opitutaceae bacterium, assembly GCA_964484165.1. Lineage (GTDB taxonomy): Bacteria > Verrucomicrobiota > Verrucomicrobiia > Opitutales > Opitutaceae > Fen-1467. The sequence goes on from CAZAFS010000468.1 coordinate 44, forward strand.
GGGCGTCGCAGAACGTGTGCACGTAGAGATAGCGAAGCTTGTCAGCATCGCCAACCAAATCGGCAAAGGCGGCGGCGGATTGCGGGTCATCCACGTTATGCCGCTGCCAGAATCGTGCCATGATGAGATGATTTTTGATAATAAACGTGACGATCTCGCGGCTCTTGGGGTCGACCTGGAGCCGTTCGAGGATCGGGCCGGCGAGGCGCACGCCGCTGTCGCTGTGGTTCTTGATGCCAACCGCCTTGCCGATGTCGTGCAGCAGCAGGATCAGGTACAGCAGGGTGGGGAAGGACGTCTCGTGCAGTTCCGCGCGGTATTTCAGCGTGATCGGCTCGGCCTCGGTGAAGACCCGGTCGAGCTCGCGGATGGCGTTGAGGGTGTGGATGTCGGCCGTGTAGCGGTGATAGAACTCGTGCTGCACCAGGCAGGTGAGCCGGTCGAAGGGCGGGATGAAGCGCCCGAGCACGCCCAGCTCGTGCATGAGGTTGAGCGTCGGGAAGACCGAACCGGCCTCGGCGAGGATGGCGCGGAAACTCACGTTGGCGTCGGCCGACTCGACCACCCGGCGCGTCAGCAACGGCAGCGACTCGCGGATGAGGGCGGTGAGGTTGAAGTCGGGCGCGGCGCCGAGCTGCTGGCAGTGGCGGAACACGCGGATCAGGCGCACCGGGTCGTCCTGGAAGACCGTAAGCGTGCCGGCGGCCAGCTCCCGGCCGCGCAGCATGAAGCCGTCGATCTCCTTGGCGCGCTCGACGCGCCGCAGGCGCAGCACCTCGCGGAACGACAGGCGGGAGCCGGCGTCGTTGATCGCCAGGGCCAGCCGGTTCTCCACGATCTTGGAGATGCGATAGATCGCCTGCGCGTGGCGGTAGTAGTCCTGCATGAAGTCCTCCACGCGCTGGAGGAGGTTCTGCTGGTGGTAGCCGAGATGGTGCGCGACGCGGGGCTGCATCTCGAGGTCGAGCACGTCGGTGGGATGCTTGCTGATGAAATGAAGCTCGTTGCGGACGCGCAGGAGGAAGGTGTAGCCGCGCTGGAAGTCGGTGAGTTCCTTGCGGCGCAGGTAATTGAGCGAGTGCAGCTCCTCCATGCGCTCGATGCCGAGTTTCACCCGGGCCATCCACAGGGCGTTCTGGTAATCGCGCAGGCCGCCGACGCCGTTCTTGAGGTCGGGCTCCTGCAGGAAAACGGTGTCGCCGTACTTGGCGCGGCGGCTGGCCTGGTCGGCGAGGCGCGAGGCGATGTAGCCCTTCGGGTCCTCGGTGGTGGCAAAGTTGCGGTAGGCCGTGGCGAACGTCTCGTAGAGCGAGGCCTGGCCGGCGATGAGATGCGACTCGAGCAGCGCGGTCTTCGTCTGGACGTCCTTCCGCGCCTCGCCGAAGACCTCGTCGATGGTGCGGGTGGAGTGGCCGACCTTGAGGTCGCAGTCCCACAGGATGTAGAGGACTTCGTTGACGAGGTGCTCCTGCAGCGGTTTCACCGCGGCCAGCTTCACCTTGGAGGGGAAAAGGAACATCACGTCGATGTCGCTCTGGGGGCTCAGCTCGTGGCGTCCGTAGCCGCCCAGCGCGATCAGGCACACGGGGGAGGGCAGGCTGCCGTGGGCGCGGCGGTACGACTCCAGCGCGTAGTCGAACAGGCGGGCCAGCATCACGTCGAGCATCGCGGCGCGGGCCTGGACCATCTTGAGCCCGGACTCGCCGGCGTCGTGATGCATGCGGATCATCGCGCTTTCCAGCCGCAGGAACGTCTTGCAGGCCGTCAGGCGCTGGGCGACGGGAACCTCCCCTTGGAAATTGAGGCGCTCGCGGGCGTGTTTGTGAATGCGGCCGACCATCGAAGGGCCTAGTGAGCAGCAAACCGCGGTCCAGGCAAAGCCGGAATTCGGCTGGGAGCCGCGGCGGGAGCGATCCTCCACCGGCCGGCAACCCCGTCCCCACTAATCGCTTGCCCCGCTCCGGCGTGGCTTCTTGACTGCGCGGTTCCCACCCGAACCCGAACGATGCCCGAAATCTCCAAGAGCTACGAGCCGCGCGAGGTGGAAAAGAAGTGGTATGCCGCGTGGCTGGAGCACGACTGCTTTGCCGGGCGCCCCGCCCCCGGCCGGGAGTCGTATTGCATCGTCATTCCGCCGCCCAACGTCACGGGCGTGCTCACCATGGGCCACGTGCTCAACAACAGCCTGCAGGACATCCTCATCCGCCGCGCCCGCCTCGAGGGCCGCGCCGCCCTGTGGGTGCCCGGCACCGACCACGCCGGCATCGCCACGCAGACCGTGGTCGAGCGCGAGCTGCGCAAGCAGAAGCTGCACCGCCGCGACCTCGGCCGCGACCAGTTCCTCGGCCGCGTCTGGCAGTGGCGGCAGGAGAAGGGCGACATCATCCTCGAACAGCTCCGCCGCCTCGGCGCCTCGTGCGACTGGAGCCGCACCGCGTTCACGATGGATCCCGCGTACTCGCGGCGCGTGCTGCACGTCTTCGTGGAGCTGTTCCGGCGCGGCCACATCTACCGCGGCCGGCGCATGGTCAACTGGTGCCCGGCCTCGCTCACCGCCCTCTCCGACGAGGAGGTGATCATGAAACCCGTCAAGGGCCTGCTCTACCGGGTGCGGTATGAGATCGCCGAGCGCCCGGGGCAGTTCATGGAGGTCGTCACCACGCGCCCGGAAACCATCCCGGGGGACACCGCCATGGCGGTGCACCCGGCGGACGAACGCTACCGGGACCTCGTCGGCCTGCACGTGTGGCGGCCGCTGGAACGCGCGCAGATCCCGATCGTGGCCGACGCCGCGGTGGATCGCGAATTCGGCTCCGGCGCGCTCAA
>CAZAFS010000469.1:0-2859 GCA_964484165.1 uncultured Opitutaceae bacterium
TCATCATGCTCACGGCCTACGAAACCATCGAGACCGCGCGGCAGGCGCTGCGGCTCGGGGCCTGCGATTACCTGAGCAAGCCGTTCGACCTCGCAACCATCCGGGAGGCCGCCGCGCGCGCGCTGCGGCTCCGCCGCATTTCGGAGACCGTTTACGCCACCCAGGAGCGCCTCCGCCGCCTGACCGACCAGCTGCACGACACGACGCTCCGCGAGGAGATGGCGCGCACCACCAACCAGATCTATGCGGGCGTGCTCCACGACATCAACAACCCGCTCACCATCATCATCGGCTACGTCGAGTTGCTCGAGATGCGCCTGGCCAAGGCGTCCTTTTTGCACGGCACCGACCTGGACGCGGTGCGCGACGACCTCTCGGTCATTTCGAAACAGGTGAACACGTGCTTTGCCATCGCCACGCGCTACCTGCGCTCGCTCGGCAAAGGCCACTTCTCCAACCGCGAGGTGCGCGTCAACCAGGTGCTCATCGATCTGCAGACGCTGCTCAAACACCATCCCGCCATCCGGGGCGGCCACCTGGCGGTCAAACTGCTCGACCAGGATAGCGCCGCCCTGATCAACGGCACCGAGCTCATCCAGATCCTGCTCAACCTCACCATCAACGCCTTTCAGAGCACGACCAAGGATCAGACGGTGTGGGTGACGGCGGAAATGGTGCTTCAGCCCCTGCCGATCGACGACCTGCAGGACGGGCCGGAGGACATCATCGTCGGACGCGAGCCGCTGGCCAACGAGCCGCCGCTGGTCGCGCTGTCGGTGCTCGACCAGGGGTCCGGCATTTCCCCCCACGTGCTGGGGCACGTCTTTGAGCCCTATTTCACCACGAAGAGCGACAAGGGCACCGGCCTCGGCCTCGCCATCGTTTCCCGCCTCGTCCAGGACCACCGCGGCCTGCTCCACCTCAAGACCAAGGTGGGGGAAGGCACGCGCGTGACGGTGTATTTCCCGGCGAAGGAACCCTCATCCTCGAACGACCCGTTCCGGATCTGAGGCCGGCGGGCGCCGCCCCGCGCGGGCTGCCGGGCTTTTCCTCTTGAGCACCGGCGCGGCCGGGGGCATCAGCAAGTATTCCCACCGTGTCCCCGCCCCTGCTCGCCCTCCTCGCCGCCGCCGTCGCCGCCGTCCTGGTCTGGCTCTGGGCGCGGTCGCGCACCGCCGCGCTCGCCGTCCGCCAGCGCCTGCTCGAGGAGCAGCTGGCCAAGTCCGAGGCTGAACTGGCGGCGCTGCGGCTCGAACGCGATGATCTGAAAACGCAGGTCGCCCGCCTCGAAACCGGGCTCACGGCCGAGCGCGACGCCCTCCAGCAGGCGCAGGCCCGGCTGACCGACACCTTCAAGGCCCTCGCCACCGACGCCCTCCGCAGCAACAACGACGAGTTTCTCAAGCGCGCGGGCGAGACGCTGGTCAAGCCCGTGGCCGAATCGCTCAAGGATGTGCGGGAAAAGATCAGCGAGCTCGAGAAAACGCGCGCCTCGGCCTACGGTTCGCTCTCCGAACAGCTCAAGTCGCTCGCCCTGGCCCAGGCGTCCATGCAGACGGAGACCACCAAGCTCTCCACCGCGCTCAGCACCACCAAGACTGCCGGCACTTGGGGCGAGTTGCAGCTGCGCCGGGTCGTCGAACTCGCCGGCATGGTCGAACACTGCGATTTCACCGAACAGGAAGTGGCGGGCGGCCAGCGGCCGGATCTGATCGTGCATCTGCCGTTCGGCCAGGAGATCGTGGTGGATGCCAAGGCGCCCACCGACGCCTATCGCGAAGCCGCGAGCACCAGCGATCCGAAGGTGCGCGCGGCCAAACTGCTCGAACACGCCGCCAAGGTCCGCGGCCACGTGGACGCCCTTTCGGCCAAGGCCTACTGGGAGCAGTTCCAGCCCTCGCCCGAGTTCGTGGTGCTGTTCCTCCCCGGCGACCAGTTTCTCGCCGCCGCGCTCGAGGCGGATCCCGCGCTGCTCGACCGGGCCATCCGCAGCCGCGTGCTGCCCGTCACGCCCTCCACGCTCATCGCGCTCCTCAAGGCCGCGGCCTACGGCTGGCGGCAGGAGTCCGTGTCCAAGAACGCCGCGGAGATCAGTGAGCTCGGCCGGCAGCTCTACGACCGCATCGCCACCTACGTGGAGCATTTTGAGAAAGTGGGCCACTCGCTCGATGCGGCCGCCCGGTCCTACAACGCCGCGGTCGGCTCGTTGGAGGGCACGCTGCTGCCGGGCGCCCGCAAGTTCGCCGACCTCGGCGCCAAGGGGGCGAAAGAGCTGCCCGCGATCGAGCCGGTGGAAACGGCCCTGCGCGGCATCACCAAACGCGGCTAGTGGCGGTCGGGCGGCTCCGGCTCGCTGAGGCCGATGCGTTCGGCCCCGAGGGTGCGGCCGCCGGCGGGCGCGGAGGGACGCGGGCGGCGCTCCTTGCGCTCGCCGTGCTCGCCGTAGTACGCGTAGTTCTGCGTGTAATAGGCGTAATCGTCGCCGGCGCCGGGCGGCACCTGGTTCAGCACCACGCCGAGGATCGGGATTTTCAGGCCGTCGATGATCTGCCGGGCGCGCATGACCATGCTCTGCGGGTTGCGCCGGTGCTGGATCAGCAGCACCGCGCCGTTGACCACGCTGGCCAGCACCGAGGCGTCGCTCACGCCGATGATCGGCGGCGAGTCGAAGACGATCTTGTCGTAGCGCCCCTTCGCCTGGGCGATGAACTCGCGGAGCTTGTTCGCGTAGAGGAGGCTCAGGACAAAGTTCGCGCCCGAGCCGCTGGCCAGAAAGTCGAGCCCCGGCGCCACTCCGCGGTGGATGACCTCGTCGGGCGTCGCCTTGTTGAGGAGCACGTCGATAAAGCCGGGCTCGCG
>CAZAFS010000470.1:0-2840 GCA_964484165.1 uncultured Opitutaceae bacterium
GCCGCGGCCACGTCGTCCACCAGAAACGCGATGTGACCGAACCCCGGGCGGTTGATCTGCGGCGGCAAACCGGCCGCCGCAGGCTCGTACTGGAAGATCTCCAGCGTCGGCCCCTTGTCCCCATGGCCCGGCAGGCGCAGATGCGCGCCGCGCAGGTGCGCCCCCTTCAGCGCCGTGCCGGCCTCCATCACCGGACCCGATAGGTCGCGCTCCGGTCCGGCCGGCGTGCAGCCGAAGACGTCGCGATAGAACGCGGCCAGCTTCTGCCAGTCGCGGGCGATGAGGTTGGTGTGAACGTAGCGCGCTCGGATCATGAAGAGTTAAGGCGTTTCACCACGGATGACACGGATGAAGAGCATGTCCTTTGTGCCACATAAGGCTCAAAAGGCACACGACGGGAATCTCTTGCTGTGCATTCTGTGCCTCTTGTGGCTACTGCCGAATCGGAGGCGTTTCAAATACTCGCGGGCGATGAGGATTGAGTCCACGGAGCGGAAATCGATGCCTCAGTGAGCTCGGGCTCGATTCTCTGTGCGCTCTGTGTCCCGACCTACCGCGGTTCCACGAGGTAATGCTCGAGGGCGTCGCTGACGAGAAGATCCGTCAGCCGGTAACGGCGGGGGGCCAGCTGTACCATCGCCGTGAAGGGCGAGATCGCATCGACCGGCAGGGCGACGCGATAGGTCCGGGCGGCCTCGATCTTCCCGCCGTCGACCTGAGGGACCAGATAAACCGGCCCCGCCGACGCATCCGCCGGCGCAGCCAGGCGGCGCGCAATCTCGACCAGCTCGGTTCCGGTCGCCTCGAACACGCCGACGGGATCGTAGTAAAACAGTGGCGTGACGTCGGCCACGCGGGTGGTGTCCGGGGCGATCGGCGGTTCCTTCGGCGTGCCGTACGAACCGACGAGCGCAAAGTCCACGCCGGCGGCCACGCGCACGGCGGCTCCGATCGCGACCGAATAGTCGCGGTGGGTCTGGAGGGAGGCGGGCAGGAGCGGCGAAGCCTCGCGGCCCGGCGTCCAGCGCCACCGACTGTCGAAGCTGCGCGTCGCGACGACGGCCGGCGCGGCGGCGCGCGCCACGATCAGGTCGGCGCCGACGGCGTTTGTCGGTCCGCCGGCCATGAGGAAGGGAATGCGCGAGTTCGCCGCGTAGGTGACCGCATTGTCCGAGGCGACCCAGAAGATGAGGCGGTCCGGCGCGAGGGGATTGTAGTACACGAGCCCGAGCGCGTTGCCGGCGCCCGAAAAGCTCAGGCCATCGCTGCAGGTGATTACGCCGCCGTCATACCGCACGGGCAGGCGGTCGGCGAGGCGGGCCACCACGGCGTTCTGCGCGGCGGTGCCGATCAGGACGAGATGGCAGCGCGCGAGGTCGGCGTCGGTCACGTCGGTGTCCGCCTTGGTGTTGAGTGAGCCGTAGAGATTCTGGGTGTGCGGGACTCCGTCGGAGCCCGTCGGGCCGCTGTCGTCCAGCCACTCACAATTCGAGCTCTTGCCCGCCGCCGCGGCGGCGGCGCGCATAGCGCGGCGCTCGGGGTCGCCGCCGCGGGTGCCGTAGACGATGAGGAGCGGCTCGCCGTCGTAGAGCAGATTGGCGCCGCCGGGCGTGTGCAGGCGGAACGGCGCCGGCGCGGCCTGGGTTTCGAAGGTCCAGCCCTTGTCGCCGGCGACCAGCACGACGTCCTCCGGCAGCGGCGCCGGCAGCGTGATCGGCACCGCGCCGTTCACGGCGACGCGCAGCGGTTGGGCCCGATCAAAAGGGGACTCGGCCAGCCGCAGCCGGAGGCGGGTGAGGTTGGTCAGCCCGGCGAAGAGGGTGTTGCCGTTGCCGGCGGTGAGGACGAAACGGGCGGGCCGGGGCGCGGGCCCCCACTCGGCGATTTCCGCCCACCAGCCGCGCACCGCGGCGCCGTCGAGCGCGGTGTAGTCAAGGTGGCGCACGGTGCGGGAATCCGGCCGCACCTGGTACAGCGCCCAAGCGTCGCCGCGCCGGTTGCCTTCCGCGTAATTCCACACGGCGTGGCCGTAGCCGGTGGTTTCGTCGAGAATGACCTGGCCGCCGAGTTCGCGCAGCCGGGCCAGCGGCCCGCGGTCGTGGATCACGGGCACGATCCAGTCATCGTCGCTGTGCGTGGCGTAGAGCGGAAAGGTGAGGAGGTTGCCGTAGGGCAGGAAACTCGCGTAGCCGCAGGTCGGGCGGCCCGAGGCCCAGCGCTGCGGATAGCGCGCGCCGAGGCGATAGGTGCCACCGCCGCCCATGCTGCCGCCGGTGAGATGGATCCGATCGGCGTCGATCGCCCAGTGCGCCTGGATGTAGTCAATCACTTGGAGCACGTCGGCCTCCGCCAGCGCCCGGTAACCGCTGCCGCGGGCGCGGCCGAGCACGGAGAGCTCGAACGATCCCGGATGGGCCGCCATGCCGGTCGAATGCTCGAGGTGGTTGCCGCTGTAGCCGTGCATATAGACCGAGAGCGGCACGGGGTGCGCGGGATCGTAATCGGTCGGGATCATGAGCTTGAACGGCTGGCCCGAGCCGTCGACGGGCGACTCGTAGGCCCATTCCTGGACGCCACGGAGTGTGGACAGCACCGAGGGGTCGGCGGCGATGCGCGTGACCCAGTCGTCGAACCGGCGCGCCTGGGCCTGCGCGGCCTCCGGGGTGGCGCCGCGGGCCGCCGCGGTCTCGGCCGCGAAGCGCAGGTATTTGATCCAGCCCCGATAGGCGGCGAGCTCGGGCCGGGCGAGCGCGGCGTCGGCGCGCCCGCCGACCGCAGCGAGGAACCCGGCCGGATCCGGCGCGGCTGCGTTAGCGGAATCCGCGGCGGCGACCGGGAGG
>CAZAFS010000471.1:0-2830 GCA_964484165.1 uncultured Opitutaceae bacterium
TCGGGTCTGCCTGTAGGGCGCGGTCGCCGAACCGCGCCTTTTCATTGCGCCGCGGATCAATTGGCGGCATTCGGCGATGCCGCCCTACAAAGTCCGACGTCCGCGATTGTAGGGCGGGGTCGCCGAACCCCGCCTTTTTATTGCACCGCGGCAGATGGCCGACAATAAGACTTCCTCCCCTATGCCCGAACGCAGACACCTGCGTCGTCTTCACTCAATCTGGCTCAAGAAACCGGTTTATTTCCTGACGGTCTGCACTGCCGGCCGGCGGCCGATCCTTTATCAACCGAAGGTCGCTGCGCTCCTGATCAAAACCCTGCATGATGCGCCCCGCGTCCATGGATGGATTGTCGGACGTTTTGTGATCATGCCTGATCACGTTCATTTCTTCTGTACGGCGTCATCGGAAGCCAAGGAACTCCCGGCCTTCATCAAGGATTGGAAGCGCTGGACGGCACGGCAAATCGAGGAGGTCACAGGCATTCCGCCGCCCATCTGGCAGCTGGAGTTCTTCGATCACGTCCTTCGCTCGCCGGAAAGCTACTCGGATAAGTGGAAATACGTTCGGGAGAATCCTGTACGGGCCGGCCTCGTCGCGGACGCGGACGCCTGGCCGCATCAGGGCGAATGCGAGGTGCTGCGATTCTAGCCCCGTGACGGCATTCGGCGATGCCGCCCTACAAGAAATGTGCGGCGATGGCCCCGCGCTGATCGGGTTCGCCTGTAGGGCGCGGTCGCCGAACCGCGCCTTTCCATTGCGCCGCGGATCAATTGGCGGCATTCGGCGATGCCGCCCTACAAGACCGGCGCGATCACGATCGCGCGTCACCCGATCAGCGTGGCGCGGGACGGCGGCGCCACGCCGTGGCGCGCCGCCCGCACCAGCTCGCGGCGCAGCCAGTCGACGGCGACCGTCACCGCGCGCTCCTTCACCGTGGGGCGCGCGCCGGCATGATTCAGCTTCTTCGACCACACACCCTGCGGCGAGTGGAGGCCGATATAAATCGTGCCGACGGGATTCTCCTGCGTGCCCCCGGTGGGCCCCGCGAAACCGGTGATGGCCAGCCCGTAGTCCGCCTCCAGCGTCTCCGCCACGCTGGTGGCCAGCGCCACCGCGCACTCCTCGCTCACCGCGCCATGCTGCTCAAGCAGGCAGTCCGGCACCTGGAGCAGCTGCGTCTTGAGGTCGTTGCTGTAGCACACGATGGCGCCGCGGAAAAACTTGGAGGCGCCGCAGATGTCGGTGAACGCGTTGGCCAGCAGGCCGCCCGTGCACGACTCGGCGATGGCCAGCGTCTTCTCCTGCGCCCGCAGCAGGTCGGCCGCGACCTTGGCCGGCGCATCGTGCCCGAAGTTCACGAAGTCGTCCCCCAGCAGCGCGACGCACTCGTCGGCCACGGCCTGCAGCGCGGGGAGCGACAGGCGGCCGTCCGGCGAGCTGAGCCGCACGTCCACGCGCCACTGGTGGGCGCAATAGGCCACGCTGAGCCCGGCACCCGCGCGGTCGAAGATGGGCTGCAGCTTCGTCTCCAGTGCCGACTCGCCCACGCCGGCGGTGCGGAGCTGCACGTACGCCTCGCCCTCGCGGATGAGGCCGAGCCGGGCCAGGCGCGGCAACACCTGCTCGGTGAAGAGGGGCTGCAGCTCGTTGGGCGGGCCCGGCAGCATGATCAGCACCCGGCCGTCCTGCTCGACCCAGAGCCCGGGGGCGGTGCCGTTGGCGTTCGGCAGCACGTCGCCGCGCTCGAACCGGTAGGCCTGCTTGAGATTGTTGGGGGTCATCTTGCGGCCGAGGCGCCCGAAGCGCTCGGTGATGGCCTGCTCGATGGCCGGGTCGAAGACCAGCTTCTGCCCCAGCACCTCCGCCACGGCCTCGCGCGTGCGGTCGTCGCACGTCGGGCCGAGCCCGCCGGTGGTGATGACGACGTCGGCGCGCGCCCAGCTCGCGCGCAGCTCCGCGGCGATGGCCGCCGCCTCGTCCGTGACCGTCACGTTGCGCGCCAGTGGCACGCCGTGGCGGCTGAGCTGGTGGCCGATCCAGGTCAGGTGCCCGTTGGGCGTGAGCCCGAGCAGGAGCTCGTCGCCGAGGGTCAGCAGCTCAAAGCGCCGGGCGGCCCCGGGGCGGCTGGCGCCCGGGGGCGAGGACAAACCCGGATGGTCGTTCTGCGCCATTTGATGTTTTGCGAAGCGGCAGCACGCTAGTGTATTTTACCCAAAATGCCAGCATCCCCCCGTGATCGCCCGGCGGGGGCCGCGCGCCCGCCGACCCTCAAGGAAAAGGTCCGCCACCTGCCCGACGGACCGGGCGTCTATTTGATGAAGGACCGGCTCGGCCGCATTCTCTACGTGGGCAAGGCCAAGAGCCTGAAGCGGCGCGTGGCGTCCTACTTCCAGCCCGCGCGCTCGTTCCTGTCGCAGCCGAAGATCCGTGCGCTGGTGGAGATGATCACGGACTTCGACGTCATCGAGGTGCGCTCGGAGCCCGAGGCGCTGCTCCTGGAGGGCCGGCTGATCAAGCAGCACAAGCCGCGGTACAACACCAGTTTCACCGACGACAAGCGCTTTCTGCTCGTGCGCGTCGACCTCGCCGCCGAGCTGCCGCGCTTCGTCCTCACCCGCCTGCGCAAGGACGACCGCTCGCGCTACTTCGGGCCGTTCGCCCACAGCACCCTGCTGCGCCGCACGCTGTTCGAGCTGCGGCGCCAGTTCGGCGTCCTGCTGAGCGACGCGCGGCCGAGCCCGACCGGCGCCGGCACCCACCGGCTCTACGACGACGCGCGCGCCGAGATCTACGGCCACGCCAACGAGGTCACCGCCGCCGAGTACCGCC
>CAZAFS010000472.1:0-2827 GCA_964484165.1 uncultured Opitutaceae bacterium
ACCCAGCAGCAGGCGATGATGACCACCTTCTTTTTCTTTTTCCCGGCGATGCTGCTCTCCGGCTTTGTCTATCCCATCGCCAACATGCCCGAGGTCATCCAGTGGCTCACGCTCCTGAATCCGCTGCGGCACTTTCTGATCGTGATCCGCGGCGTGTTTCTGAAGGGCATCGGCTTCGATGTGCTCTGGCCGCAGCTGGCCGCGCTGTTCGCCATCGGCCTCGGCGTCATGGTTTTTGCCATCAAACGCTTTCACAAAACGCTCGCCTGACCGCCGGCCCCCCGGCCTTCAACCGCCCTCCCTGCCATGAAACCCTCCGCCTTCTCCCTCGCGCTGCTTCTGCTGGGCGCCGCGCCCCTCGGCGCCGTCACCCCGGCCGACGCCCCGCTCACGCTGGACGACTGCCTCCTCCTCGCGCAGACGGATCATCCGCTGCTCGTCGCCGCCGACGCGGGCGTTTCCGCCGCCAGCGAGGCGGTGGGCGAGGCCCGGGCGCCGTATTGGCCGCAGGTCGACCTCAGCACGGGTTACCACCGCTGGCAGCGGCGCGCCTTCCTGCCGGCCGGCCTGGCGCTGCCGGGCCTGAGCATCCCCAAGCTCATCGGCCCCCTGGATGATTGGACCGGCGGCTTGTCCTCGCGCATGACGCTGTTCGATTTCGGCGAGCGCCGCGCCGGCCTCGAGGCCGCCCGCGCCCGCCTGGGCAGCGCGCAGGCCGACGCCGCCACCACGCGCGCCGATGTCCGGCTCTCCGTGCAGTCCGCCTTTTATGCGCTGGCCGCCGCGCAAGACCTCCTCGGCGTCGCCGGACGCAATCTCACCCGCACGCAGAGCCACCTGGCGCTGGCCGAGGCCCGGCGCGCGGCGGGCGCGGTGCCGCAGGCCGACGTCCTGCGCGCTCAGGCCGAGGTGGCCTCCGCCCAGCTCCAGCTGATCGCCGCCCGCAGCCGCGTGCGCACCGCCACCGGTCAGCTCAACACGGCCATGGGCCGGCCGGCCGAGACTCCGCTCGCCATCGCTCCGCCCACAACCGATGCGGCCCCGCCCGCCGCCGCCGCCGTGGAGGAGGCCGTCCGCCAAGCCATCGCCCGTCGCCCGGAATTGCAGTCGGAGCAGCAGCACCTCGGGGCCGCCCGGGCCAATGTCGACGCCGCGCGCTCCGCCCGCGCTCCGAAGCTCCGCGCCGACGGCTCCTACGGCTGGAATGACACCGTGTTCCTGCCGGAGACCAGGGAGTGGCAGCTGGGCGTCTCCGTCGACCTGCCGGTGTTCGACGCCGGCAGCCGCACCCACCGCCTCGCCCGGACCCGGGCCGATCTCGCCCGCGAGCAGGCGGTTTACGACACCCGCGTCCTGCAGGTGCGCCAGGAGGTCTGGGCCGCCGCGTCGGAGCTGACGCGCGCCTGGGAATCCATCGCCGCCACCGACGCCAGCGTGCGCGCCAGCGATGAAAGCCTGCGCGTTGTGCGGGAACGGTACCAGAACGGGGCCGCGCTTATCACGGATCTGCTCGACACGCAGACGGTGCTTGCCAGCGCCGAGGCCTCGCTGGCCGAGGCGCGCTGGACCTATCTGGCGGATCGTGCGGCGTACGACCGGGCCGTCGGGGCCGGGCCCTGAGGCACCGGCGGGGTTCTCCCGCCCGCTTCCGCTTGCCCTGCCCGGCCGGGACAGGAGAATGCTCGCGCGCCCGATGTTCCCGCTGGTTGCCATCATCAACAGCTCCCTCCCACTGCCCTGGTGGGCGTGGACCGGCTTTTTCGCCTTCATCGCGCTCATGCTGGCGCTGGACCTCGGCGTCTTTCAGCGCGACTCCCACGAGGTGAAGATGCAGGAGGCGCTCGTGTGGTGCGGCGTCTGGATCACGCTGGCCCTGGTCTTCAACGGCCTGGTGTATCACTGGCGCGGCGCCGAGCTCGGCAACCAGTTCCTCGCCGCCTACCTCGTCGAGCTGTGCCTGAGCGTCGACAACGTTTTCATCTTCATCGTCATCTTCGCCTACTTCAAGGTCGCGCCCCGGTGGCAGCACCGCGTCCTTTTCTGGGGCATCCTCGGCGCGGTGCTGATGCGGGCCGCCTTCATCCTGGCGGGCGTGAGCGTGATCCAGCGTTTTCACTGGGTGCTCTACCTCTTCGGCGCCTTTCTGGTCTACACCGGCATCAAGATGGCGCTGCCCCGCCGGGCGGAGGTCGAGGTCAATCCCGACCGCAACCTGGCCGTGCGCACCTTCCGCCGCTTTTTCCCCGTGGTCGCCCGGGAGGACGGCGGGCGGTTTTTTACCCGCGACGCCGGCCGCTGCGCCGCCACGCCCCTCTTCATCGTGCTGCTGGTGGTCGAGACAACCGACCTGGTCTTCGCGCTCGACTCGCTGCCGGCGGTGCTGGCGATCACCAAGGACGGCTTCGTCGCGCTCACCTCCAACGTCTTCGCGATCCTCGGCCTCCGCTCGCTGTACTTCGCGCTCAACGGCGTGATGCAACTCTTCCGCTATCTGAAGCTCGGCCTCGCCGTCATCCTGGTGTTCATCGGCGTCAAGATGCTGATCGAACCGTGGGTCGACATCTCCACGGCCGTCTCCCTCGGCGTCATCGGCGGCGTGCTGGCCCTGGCGGTGCTGGCCAGCGCGCTGGTGCCGGGCCGGCCCGCGCCGCGGGCGTGACCGGGCCGCCGCGGTCGCGCTACAGGCCCAGCAGGCTGCCGTGGGCCTTGCACCAGCGCTCGGCGGCGCGCCAGGCCGGGCAGACCTCCTCCACGCGCCGCCAGAACCGCGCGGAATGATTCATCTCCCGCAGGTGCATCAGCTCGTGGTAAATGATGTAGTCGCGCA
>CAZAFS010000473.1:0-2822 GCA_964484165.1 uncultured Opitutaceae bacterium
AAGTTCAAGGAGATCAACGAGGCCAACGAGGTCCTGAGCGATCCGGTCAAGCGGCAGAAATACGACGAGCTGGGGGCGCACTGGCAGGAGGACGGCCGCCCACCGTCGGCCGCGGGATGGGAGCGGCGCGGGGCGCCGGGCGGGCCGGCCCGCGAGTTTCGTTTCACCGGGACGGGCTTCAGCGATTTCTTCGAGCAGTTCTTCGGCGGGGGCCGCGGGTTCGGATTTGAACCCGACGGAGACGACGGCCCCGCCGGCGCCCGCGCGGGGGGACGGCGGGGCGGGGATGTCGAGGGGGAGATCCTCGTCACGCTGGCCGAGGTGATGCAGGGGACGATCCGGCCGATTTCGCTCCAGACCGTGAACCCGCGCACCGGCGAGGCCGAAACGCATGCCTTTCAGGTGCGCATTCCCCCGGGGGCGACGGAGGGGCGAAGGATTCGCGTGCCGGGCAAGGGCGAGCCGGGCGTCGGGGGCGGGCCGGCGGGCGATCTTTATCTGCGCGTGCGTTATGCCGCGCATCCCGATTTTCGGGTGCGGGGCGCGGACCTTTATCACGACGTGGAGCTTGCGCCGTGGGAGGCCGTGCTGGGGACGACTGTCGTCGCCCCCTCGTTCGAGGGCGCGATCCAGGTTCGCATCCCGCCCGCCACCAACCCCGGGGCGCACCTGCGCGTGCGCGGGCACGGGCTGCCCAAGGGCCGGGGCGGGGAACGGGGCGACCTTTACGTGGTCACCAACATTCAAGTGCCGCCCCGCCTCACCGACAAAGAAAAAGCGTTGTGGGAGGAGCTCAGCCGGACCGCGCGGTTCCACCCGCGGGAGCGTGCGTGAACCACCGGCCCCGTTCCGGGGCCGACTTCAGAAGGACACCATGAAGAAAAAGACCGCCAAAAGGGGATCGACCGCCCTGCAACCTTTCGAGCCGATGCGGGAGGACGTTTACTCCATCGAAACCGTCATGCACCTCACGCAGACGCCGCGGCACCAGATTGCCGTGTATTGCCGCCACGGCCTCATTTCGCCCGTGACCGCGCCCGAGCGCGAGGGCTGGTGGTTTGACGATGAAGCGATCCGGGTGCTGCGGCGGATTGAATGCCTGCGCGTGGATTACGACATGAACCTCGCCGGCCTGCGCGTCATCGCCGGCTTGTTGCGCGAGGTGGAACGCTTGCGCGAGGATGTGCGCGCCCTGCGCCGCTCCTAGTCCGCCGGGAAGGGGCGCGGCGGGCGCCAGCGGTCCCGGGCGGGGGAAAGGGGCCGCCACCGCGAGGCTTTCGGTCGGGTTAAACCCCATACGGGTTCTCTGGGATCGGGGCTATCGTCAGGCCGTACAAAACAAAGGTCACTCATGTCCCTGATTTCCGTCGTACTAACCCTGATCGTCGTCGGCGTGCTGCTCTGGATCATCAACACCTTCATCCCGATGGCCGGATCGATCAAAAGCATCCTCAACCTCGTCGTCGTGGTCGCGGTGATCCTCTGGCTGCTGTACGGCTTCGGCATCCTGGGCCATGGGGGAGAAATCCGGCTGCCGACGGTGAAGTAGCGCCGCCCGGCAGGCCCGCCGCGCCACGGCGCGCCCGTTCCTCGGCCCCGCCCGCCCTTGCCGGCTCGGGGCAGGATGGAAGGCGACAGGCGACCGGGGGCGAGGGGGAGCGGTCCCCTGGCGGTCATGACCATCACCTCCCCACGTCATTCATTATATGGACAAAAATCCCCTCAACAAAGGTGTTTTGACCGAGAACTCCCTCGGCATCGGGCCGGTGACCCGGGAGATGGTGCAGGCGCGCACGCGCGAACTGGCCTTGATCGCGGGTCGGGCTCCGCCGCACGTGACGCAGGCGGACTATGAACAGGCAAAACGTGAATTGACGGGCGGGGCGGAGATGGACCGGCAGGAGGAGGTGCTGGACTCGATCCCCGAGGCGAAACGCTGGGATCCCGTGCCCGGCTCGACCGGGCACCAAACGCCGGAGTCCCCCAGCGAAGACGAGGATGACGAGGGGCGAAGCGAAACCGAGCAGCTCGTCGACGAGGGGGCCGAGGCCGCCGGGCGCGATCAAATGCTCCAAGCCGCCCAGGCGGCCGAGAAAAAGGAGCGCCGCGAATCGTGAGTGGCCCGAACCCCCTGCATCCCCGAGAACAGAATCATGCGGTACGAAACGGCGCTCAAGACCGGCAGGTTTGTCCGGATTGCCCATGGGTCCAGGGAGGACGCGACCGGGGCCAAGGTCCTCCTCCACCAGGCCCAGCCGGAGGCCCTGGAGCATCAGCCTTGATCGCGTCCACCCCAAGCATCGTGGCACAGAGGATCCTTTTGTGACCGATCGGATGAGCCGCGAGATCCGGCTGGCCTCCCGCCCCAACGGGATGCCCACCGCAGCCAATTTCACCCTGGCCCGGACCGAACTGGCGCCGCTGCACGACCAGCAGGTGCTGGTCCGCAATCTCTACATGTCAGTGGATCCCTACATGCGCGGACGCATGAACGAGGGGAAATCGTATGTTCCGCCGTTCGCGTTGGGCCAACCGCTCGAGGGCGGGGCCATCGGCGAGGTCGTCGAGTCGCGCGCCCGGGAATTCAAGCCGGGCGAGGCCGTCCTTTCCAACTTCGGCTGGCGGGAATCCTTCGTGGCGGCACCGCCGGAGCTGCATCCGGTCAGCCGCGAGGTTCAGCCGCTCTCGGTTTACCTGGGGGTCCTCGGCATGACGGGCCTGACCGCCTGGGTCGGGTTGAATCTGGCGGAGGTGAAGGCCGGCGAGGTCGTTTTCATTTCGGGCGCCGCCGGGGCGGTCGGGAATGTGGCCGGACAACTGGC
>CAZAFS010000474.1:0-2821 GCA_964484165.1 uncultured Opitutaceae bacterium
CTTCAGCGGCGTGAGCGTGACGGGCCCGAGCAGGCCGGAGTCGAGCAGCGGCCAGGCGGAGGCGTCGAGCGGCCGGTAATTCCGGGTCAGGACGTTGGCGTAAAAAAAGTATTTCCAGTTCACCTTGCGCTGGTCGAGATCGCGGATGCGGTTGGCGGCGAGATTCGTGACCTCGACCACCAGGGTGTTCTTTCCGGGCTGGAGCCACTCGCCGACCGGGGCGCGGAACGGCGCGCACCAGAACGCATCGATCGCATGGCCGTTCAACGTCACGCGGGCGCTCTCGGCCACCCGGCCCAAATCCAGCAGCCAGTCGTCGGCCTCGCCCGCCGGGCGGTCAAACTCGATGGTGTACCGCGCGGTGCCGGCGAAGCGCTTGGTCTCGGGATCATCCCGGGTCGTCCACGACGCGAGCTGCGAGGTTTCGTAAGCGGCGGGCAAGACCGGACCGCCCTCCACGAACTGCACCATCCATGTGCCGACCACCGCCTGCGCGGCGCCGGCCGCCTCGCGATAGGGCCAGGCCGGGCCCTGAATCGCGCGGTCAAACGTCCGCAGAATGCAGGATTCCCCCGGTAGGAGCTGCAGGTAGGCCTCGAACCCGGTCGCGGTTTGGCGGACCGCCGCCATGCCGGCGCGGCGCCGGTACATGGGATCGAGGATGACCGCGGACTTGGCGGGCGTGGAGAAAGGCACCCAGCCGTCCACGGCATGATCGCCGCGATTGGCCAGGAAATAGGAGTAACCGTCCTCGTTGCGGCGCCGAATGAAGCGGAGGCCGAGATCGGCCGCAGGTTCCGGGAGCACGCGGGCCGCCCGCAGCAGCGCTTCCGCGTCGGGGCCGACCAAGATCGCGCCGGCGCCGACCGCGGCCCGCTGCACGCCGGCTTGGGCTGCTGGCTCCAGCGGCAGGGAGGCAATCAGCGTCTTGAATTCGGCGCGGCGTTGCTCGAGGTCATTGAGACCCGGCACATCGTCCGGCAGCCTGCCCTGCATCAAGATGATCGCGCCGCCGCGGGCCAGCTCGATCAGTCGGCGCAGGGTGGCCGCTGGCAGGAGGCGGCAATCGGGCGCCAGCACCACCTGCCAGCGGTTGCCGTTGATGGTGATGCCGTGGTTGTCGGCTTTTGCCGCGGCGAGAAAATGGTCCGTGACCACGTCGTAGCCGTAGCCATGGTCCCACAGCATCGTGGCGGTGGCGTAGAATGGGCGCGGCCCGAGCCATTCCTTCACGTTGTGGATCGTGAACGGCATGAGCAGGTCGGTGGGCGCCTGCCAGATGTCGTGCAGCGGGAAGTAAAGCAGCACGTCGTCCGCCGGCGCGCCGCTTTGGAGCACGGACTGGCAGCGGGTGACGTAGGCGTTGAATTCCGGCAGGTCGCGCCAGAGCCCGCCCTCGGGGCCGAAGTTCACCGCGGCGTAGAACTGCCAGCCCGGCCACGGCGCGTCCGCCGGCGAATAGGGAATGCCGTGGAAGAAGATGTGGTTGACGCCGGTGAGAAACAGGTAGTCGGCCGCCTGCTTCACCTGCGACAGCGTGGCGTGAAAGGGTTCGTTCAGCCAGGTGAAGGATTCGGAGGACGCCAGGCGCCGGCCGGTCAGATGCGTCGCGGACGACGACAGCTTGTTCATCGGCACATTGCTCTCGTCCACGCTGCCGAAGATCTCGGTCTCGGGAATGTCCGCCGTGGCGTAAAGGTCGACGAGGCTGGCCGGCGCGCCGTGGGCCTGGTCGCGCGTCAGGCTGCCGTGGGCGCGCGCCCACTCGGTCCAGCGGCCCATGTAGGCTTCATGCAGCTCCGCGATCGTTTCGCGGTAGTCGTACTTGACCCGCGCCACGGTGTCCGCCGGGCCGTCGCCGTACAGGGCCGGCAGTTGTGTGCGCAGGTCGTAGCCGCGGCGCGCGGCGAATTCGCGGAGGAAATCGGGCGTCCAGGTTGCGCCGTAATACTCGAAGGAGTCATGAAACTGGGAGCGCGGCATGGCGCCCTTGTAGCCGGCGAAGGCCTTGTCGAAGACCGCCAGGTAGTCGCTCATCGCCTTGACCGAGTAGGGGTCGAGCACGTCGCCCTCGCCGCCGGGCGCGGCCCGCTTGACCTTCTGGACCGGTCCGGACTCGACCGCGACGTAGAGCCGCCATTGGCCGGTGGGCGCGGTCCAGTCGAGGCGGCCGTCGGCGACCTTGGAGGTGAGGTCGAGCTGTTCGCCCCGATCCGATACGACCAGGAGGCATTGGAGCCGGCCCGCCCGCAGCGGTTCCCCCAGCGTGCCGCCGGCGGCCACTTCGTAGCGCTTGAGAATGAGTCCGGTCGACGCGTCCTCGGATGTCACCGTCGGTCCGCCGAACGGCCACCCGGTGCCGGTGGTCAGGTCCACGCCCAGATCGAGCCGCCGTGCCTCCCGGGTGGTATGGTCGAGCATGTCCATCCACTTGGTCGACAGGAAACCGATGAACCGGCTCTCGTAGCCATGGGCGCCGTAGATCGGGCAGATCTCAACGCCGCCGACGCCGGCCTGCTGAAAAAGCGTGAGCTGACGCGTGAGGTTCTCCGGGTCGACGGCGCTGCCCAGCCACCACCAGCGGGTCCACGGATGGGTCTCACGCGTGGCCGCCGGCCAGGCGAGGGGATCGGCGGGGGCAGTTTCATCCGCGGCGGAGGCGGCCAACGGAGCCAGCGCGGCGACAAAAGACACGAGCAGGAACCAAGGGCGGAAGAAGCGCATGGGAGCGAGGGTAAGGGTGGGGCGCAAGCGGTGCGCCGCGATCGAGGATGGAGACGGGAACGGAATTCTTCCGGTTTCGTGCTGTCGGTGTCGAGTC
>CAZAFS010000475.1:0-2815 GCA_964484165.1 uncultured Opitutaceae bacterium
CTCAACGGTCAGAGCAGAGGACTCATAATCCTTTGGTTCTGGGTTCGAATCCCAGCGGGCCCATTCCGCGCCGCGGCGGGTGCTGGAATGTGATGCGTCCGCGGAGCACCAGCAGGACGAGCAGAACCGCGCCAGAAATTTCATCGAAGGCGCCGCCTCCAGCCGCCGCGCTGGCAACTGGGCCGGGGGTGCTGGCCATCGTGCTGCTGCTGGGAGACGGGGCGACGGTCACGGTGACGGCGGCGCTGGTGGCGGTGCCGAGGGAGTTGGAGACGGTGACCCGATAACTGCAGGCGTCGGAGGAAGCGGCCGAGGCGACGCCGTAGCTGGAACCGCCGGCGCCGTTGATGGCGGCGCCGTCCTTGTACCATTGATAAGCGAGGTTGCCGCCGGTGGCCGCCACCGAGAGGTCAAACGGTTGTCCCGCGCCCACCGTGACCGGTTGCGGTTGCTGGGTAATGACGGGAAACGTAACCGGGGCGGTGTTCGTGGCGGCCATGCCCTGGGCCTGATCCGTCATGATCTTGGCATTGTCGGCGGACGAGTCCTGCCCGGGGACAACGCCGAGGGCGTAGCCGTGATAGTAGAGGTTGGGGTTGGAAAAATAGGCGAGACGGGCGCCCGTGGAATAGGACATGACCGTGCCGGTGTCGGCGTTATAATTGGCCGCATCGTTGAAGCGCTGCCCGTAGTAATAATGGCTGCTGTCTGTGGGGACGCCTTCGACTTCGCGATCGTGGTGGCAGCCAAAGTTGTGCGCCATTTCGTGGCAGACGGTCAGGGCGGAGGTTGGGTTGGAGTGACCTGAGGCGGAGAGGCAGGCGGGATAACTCACGACCGCGTGATGCAGGCCGCCCCCAATCCAGGCGTACCCGGCGTAGTCGTTCCTGGCGCCGCCGATCAACAGGACGACCTGATCGGCCCCGTAGGCATTTTGCTGGTCGGCCGTGAAGGCGGCGAGGGTGCCGCTGCCCATCTGGGCCAAGTCGTCACAAAGATTGGTCGTGGTGGGGTAAGCCGGCGCGGGAATGCAGGCCACGTACCGCCAGGTAAAATTGGTGATCTGGGAGTTCGCCAGGATCGTGTTGGCCGCGGCGATGAAGTTGGAACAGTCGGCGTCGATCGCCAGGCGGTCACCGTTCTTCGCGGCCAGAGCATCGGCGTTGTAAAGGAACAGGACGTCGACCGTGAGGCCCGGCTGGTCGCCGGCCGCGGTTGCCAGGGGTGTGGCGGGCATTCCGTCGGTTGCCGCGGGGTCCGCCGGGCCACCGGTCGCGATCCTCCCGAGAGCGGTCGGCAGCACTTTGACTGGGGCCGGAAGGGCGGCCGGCGGGGCGGAAAGATGGTCGGTGCCGCAGGCCTGGGTTTCGGGATGGACCTCCTCAACAGTCACGGCGTCCCGGTTGATATGGATGTGGTATTCGTCACCGGGCAACACCACCACGGCCTCCCAGCGGTCCGGCGTGTTGGCGGTGCTCACCAGAAATGAGCCATCGAGATCGGATGGCTCCTCGGAGGATTTGGCGAGCCGGGCCGTGAGCACGGTTCGTCCATTGCCCTGCTGGACTTTGGTCACCCGGAACGGAAGGGCGAGGTCCGGCGCCATCTGCACGACCATGAAATCCGGCGTGAAGCCGCGCCAATCGTCCACGGCACTGTTCAGACCGGGAAGCACCTGCGGCAGCAGCGGCGAGACCGACGCGAGCCGCGGGGGCGCTTGGGCGCGTCGGCTGGCCGGCTTGACCGCCGGGGGCCCAACCCAGCGCGGGCCGGGTCCGGCCAGGGTGACCCCCGCCGGCCGGATGGCGTGGCGTGTCCCAAGGAGGTAGCCCCCGACGGTGAGGCCAAGAAGAAGGCTACTGACGAGCGTGATTTTTTGCCGGTGATTCACTGAAGTTGCCGGCCACTACCCGCCATGGGGATCTCTGCCATCGGGCGATCACCCATGGCGCGCAGGAGCGCGGGGCGACGGCATGCCGCACGATACCGGGAACCATTTCTCTCTGCTCCGCATGGATTCAAAAATGCCGCGCAAATCTTGTCCTGCGCGCTGCGCGGATTTTGACCTGGCTCCGGGACGGCTGCGCTTCCCCCCACGCGCGGGATCGCTTCCCGCGTGGGCCTGCGTTGCAGGGAAGGCACTTCGACGATTCATGCGCGGCCCCGGATCTCATCCGCGCCGCGATTTGGCCTCTCGCCGTGAGACCCGGCACCCGCCGCCCCGCCCGGTGTGCCCCATGGAATCCGCCGGCGCACCCCGCTCACGATCCGCCGCCGCGCCGCGACCGGCGCAACCTCGCATGCCTAGAACACCCCATGGCGCAAAGGAGTGGGCGCGGGCAATAATATCGTGGTGGATCGCCCGCTTGTCTGGAAACGCGCTCCACCGGATCCATGAAAGCCAATCCCGAAGCCGCGCGCGGTGCCGCCCCGGCCCATTCGCGTCACCTGGCGGCGCGACCGGCATCAATCATTCCATGCGCAATCTGAGCTCTCCCTTCCGCGGGCGCGCCTCGGGCGTGCTTCTCACCCTGGTGCTCGGCGGCGCCGCCGGCCTGCACGCGCAGCCGGCGCCCGGCCCGGTCGCGCCGACTTCGAGCTACCTGCCGGTCAATCTCGAGGAACCGTTCGATCTGATCCGGCAACGCATGGAGCAGGCGAAGCCCGGGATCATGCAGGCGCAGCTGGAATTTTTGGCGGAACGCTACGACCTGGCCAACCGGCCGGCCGCCGGCGTCACGATGACCCGGGGCAAGCCGGTGCAGGAAGGCGCACGCGTCCGGCTCAAGCCCGGCCTCACGTGGGAAAAGCTGGC
>CAZAFS010000476.1:0-2796 GCA_964484165.1 uncultured Opitutaceae bacterium
GCCCCTGACCAGCTGGTCGGTACCGCGCGGGACAATCTCCAAGGACGGCGAAAAGAAATTGTCCGGGTAGAACTGGAGACCAACACCGAGAATAAAATTGACGGCCGGACCCGCGGCAAGATTGAGCCGCCACCTGCGGGGCGTCTCGTTGATCCGGGCGGGGAGGCAGGCGAGCCCGAGGAACAGGACCAGGCACCAGGCTAGGTTCGGAATGGGTATGCGGGGTGAATTTCCAAGGGGGAACTCACCGAAGCACGTTGTACTTCACGATGGCGCAGAAGTCGTCCCGCCCTCCGCCCTTTCTTCCCGTCTCGGAAATGCGGCCGTGGCAACGGATGCCCACTGCGTAGATCGGCGCCCGCCGCCGGGCGGCTTTGGCGGTGATCTCCGGCTCGAAGCCGAAGCGGTCGTCCTCGGTCTTGATCCGGCGGGCCCATCGCGGCAAATGCCGCCATTCAGGTATGGGGCGGTCCGCTCGGCGAAGTGGGACGCATCCCGGTTCATGGGTCTGGATGCGATTATGGTCGGGGGCTCAGCGGAGCGTCGCGGCTAGACGGTCATTGCGCACGTAAACTCGAACGCCCTGGATCGTGGTGACCTGTACATAATGGGCGTGGATGTAATCCGCGAGTTCTGGAAAGATGAATTCGTGACGCAGGAGACCATTCCGAAAGACGAAGTTTGTCGCCGTCGCATCCGGCGCCATCGTATCCACAAACACCGGTGGGGCGGAACGTCGCAGGTCGGCAAGATAGCGGTGGCGAAAGTAATCGTAATAAGGGCTGTCGACCATCGACGCCAGCGAATGCGCGTTGCGGGTGGCCTGACGCAACCCCGCCTCGACGTAATAGGAATTGGCCGTCGAGTCCCAGACGCCGAGGGTTTCGCCGGGATGGGCGTACGCGCCTAATTCCTGGGCGACCATTCCCCGTGGAAATTTTTGATACACGGCCAATCGCCCCACATAGGGGTGGGGGCGACCCGCCCGCACGTAGAGCATCCCCCCGGCGCTGAACACGAGGGCGGCACACAACACGCCCGATCGAAGCGAGGGCCGGCGCTTTTCCAGTTCCAAAGTGACCCATCCGGTACACGTGCCGACGAAGAGCGTCCAGGGGACGACCAAGAGTTGCCAGTAATGCAGGGAAGGGCGGCGCGGGATCAGGATGCAGATTAGGCTGGCAGCGCAGAGCGTCCCGGCAGCGGTCGCAGCCACTCGAGGCAGACGGGTCGCGGCACGAGGTAGCGCGAGCGTGCCCAGCATCCAAACGAGGGTTCCTGCCAGCCACCAGGCCAGCAGACTCTCCGGATGGGTGGCGTTGACCCAAAGTCGGGTCAACACTTCGCCGATGTTGAGGTTGGCGGCGTCGACATAGCTGGCGTTGTACAGAAGATAGGGAATCACCGCGTGACGCCATTGGTGCGCCGCGGTCAGCAAGAGCGCGCTGGCCAGAACTGGAGCAGCGCCTCCCGCGACCAGAGCAAGGAATTTCTTGCGCCGATCGATGGCGTGCCCGTTTCCACCCCACAGTTCGCCGATCACCCATCCCGCGCCCACCAAGACGGCCAGGGGCGTCGCTTGGAGCTTGGCCAGCGGCATCGCTCCCAATAGCAGACCCCCGATCACGTTCCCCGGCCAGCCGGCGTTGACGACAAATCGGCGCACCAGCAGAAAAATCGCCGCCGCGAGCAGACAGACCGGCACCAACTCGGTCGAGTAATGCAGCAGTTCGTTATGGAGCGTAAGCGATTCAAAGCATGCGGCCGAAAAACTGGTGACCCGGGCCACCATCCGTCCGAACATGATGGCGAGGGTTTGGTGGACGAAAATCAGACTGAGGGCGATGAGCACCAACGCCGTCAGGCGCGCGGAAAAATAGTCGTCGGCTCCGTGGATCCAGCCCGCGGGCCACAAGGCATAAAAATCAAACGGCCCGGCGGTTCCGCCATCGACCGAACGCCAGAAAACCGGGTCGGCTCGCAGGGTCATGGCGCCGGCGATCAGCTGGCTCTCGTCGGGATTGAACTGGCGGGTGACAAACCAAGTCGGCCAGCGCCCGGCCATCAGCACGACCAGGATCACGCCTCCCCATCCCCAGTCGGGGCGCCGGGTCTCCTGCCAGTTTGGGCGTAACAGCGGACGCAGGAGAACGAATAGGGTTGGGGCGATGACACCGCAGACGACCCACCAATAACGGCCGGGATTTTCATCAAACCATTGCAGGATAGATGCCATCCGGTCAGCCCATTGATCAGGATGTGGTGGTTTCGCCGCAGTGTAGCCCGCCGGGTGGGGCTTGCCAGCCCATTCGCGTTTGCGCTCGCCCGGGAATTCCCCGGAGGGCGGCGCGGGTGAGTTCCGGTCGTCGCTCCGCGAGCCATGGCGATCGGGCCCGGTTCGGGGGAGAAGATTCGGCTTTCACTGGCACCGCCGGCGCCCGGTCACCGCAGCACGTTGTACTTCACAATGGCGAAGAGCGCGCGGAAACCGTCGCGCCAGCCGATCTTCTTGCCCTCCTCGTAGGTCCGGCCGTAGTAACTGATGCCCACTTCGTAGATGGGCACGTGCAGCCGGGCGACCTTGGCGGTGATTTCCGGCTCGAAGCCGAAGCGATCCTCCTCGATCGTGATCCGGCGGAGCACCTCGCGGCGGAACACCTTGTAGCAGGTCTCCATGTCGGTGACATTGATGTTGGTGAGCATGTTGGAGCAGAGGGTCAGGAACTTGTTGCCCACCATGTGCCAGAAATAGACCACGCGGTGCGCCTCCGCGCCCATGAAGCGCGAGCCGAAGAC
>CAZAFS010000477.1:0-2794 GCA_964484165.1 uncultured Opitutaceae bacterium
TCTTGAAATAGTCGCCGAAGGACCAGTTGCCGAGCATCTCGAAAAACGTGTGGTGATAGGTATCGAAGCCGACGTCCTCGAGGTCGTTGTGCTTGCCGCCGGCGCGGATGCATTTCTGCGTGTCGGCCGCGCGGGTGTCCTGGCCCGCCTGGGCGCCGGCCCAGTGCGCGACGTCCGGTTTCCGATCGCCGAGGAAGATGGGCACGAACTGGTTCATGCCGGCGTTGGTGAAAAGCAGGCCGGGCGAATCGGGCAGCAACGGCGCCGACGGCACGATGGTGTGCCCATGCTTCGCGAAGAACTCGAGGAAGCTCTGGCGGATGTCGGCGGCAGTCATGAAACGAGTAGGGAGTAGCGAGCAGTGAGTAGCGAGTAGATAGGCACCCTGAAAGGAAAAACACACGGAGGGGCGGCCAACCAATGCGGCGGGCGGGCGGCCAATAACCCCTGCTCGCTACCCGCTACTGGCTACTCGCTACGGCGGCGCTCAATCGAGCGCCGCAATGATGGCGTTGGCCATGGCGCGGGTGCCGACGGCGGGCTGGCCGAAGGCGATGTCAGCCGTGCGGGTGCCGCCGATGACGGCCCGTTTGACGGCGGCCTCGCGCGAAGGCGGCCGGTTCGAGGCCGAAGCTGTGGCGCAGCATGAGCGCGGCCGAGAGGATCTGCGCGCAGGGATTGGCCAGGCCGCGGCCGGCGATGTCGGGGGCGCTGCCGCCGGCGGGCTCGTAGAGGCCGAAGGGCCGCCCGAGCGAGTTGCGGCCGGCGCCGAGCGAGGCGGAGGCCAGCATCCCGAGCGAGCCGCAGACGCTGGCCATTTCGTCGGAGAGGATGTCGCCGAACATGTTCTCCGTCAGGATCACGTCGAACTGGCCGGGGTCGCGCACCAACTGCATGGCGGCGTTGTCGACGTACAGGTGAGTCAGCTCGATGTCGGGCGCGTGCCGCGCGACCCAGGCGGTGACGGTCTTGCGCCAGAGCACGGAGGTTTCCAAAACGTTGGCCTTGTCGACCGAGCAGATGCGCCGGCGGCGGGCGCGCGCGACGTCGATCGCCACCTGCGTGATTCGCGCGATCTCGCTCCGGCGATAGACCTTGGTGTCGACGGCCTGCACGTCGCCGTCCGGCAGCGTCGTGGTGGCCTTGGGCTGGCCGAAGTAGATGCCGCCGGTGAGCTCCCGGATGCAGACGATGTCGATGCCGTGGGGAATGCGGTCGGGCTTGAGCGGCGAGGCGTCGATCAGCTCAGGGTAGAGCAGGCCGGGGCGGAGATTGGCAAAAAGCGAGAAGTGCTTGCGCAGGGCGAGGAGGGCGGCGCGCTCCGGCTGCTCCGCCGGCGGCAGCGTTTCCCATTTCGGGCCGCCGATGGAACCGAAGAGGATGGCGTCGGCCCGCTCGCAGGCTTGGAGCGTCGTCGCGGGCAGGGCGCGGCCGTGGCGGTCGAGGGCGATGCCGCCGACATCGGCCTCGGTGCAATCGAGGCGCAGGTGCTCCGCGCGGGCAACGTGGTCGAGGACGCGCCGGGCCTCGGCCATGACTTCGGGACCGATGCCGTCCCCGGGCAGGACGGCAATGGTGAGCGCGGTGGACATGCGAAAGGGGAATGAGCTAGTGAGCGCCCCAGGAAAGGGAAGGGGAAAGTTGTCCGGGGCGGCGCCGGCGGGGCGGCCGCCGACCGCAAAATCAGGGTGAAAATCCGCCGGCCGGGCCGCCGCGCCGTACTTCGCCATTGCACGAGGCGGGCGTAATCCGCATTAAAACAGGGATGAATCTTCACGTGCTGCCATCAGGACCCATTTATACAAATGCGTACCTGCTGACTGCGCCGGAACTCCATGAGGCCGTGTTGATCGACGCGCCGGGCGGAATCTGGTCCCTGATCGAACCCGTGCTGGCCAGGGAAGGCTGCCGCCTGCGCGAGATCTGGCTGACCCACGGCCACTGGGACCACACCCAGGGCGGCGCCGAGGTGGTCGCAGCCACGAAGGCGCGGGTGCGCGCCCACCGCGCCGACCGGATCATGATCGAGAACCCGGAGGTGATGGAGCTGTTCATGATCCCCGGCACCCGGCTCGGGCCGATCAAGATCGATGAATTCGTGGAACAGGGCCAGCGCTGGACGGCGCTGGGACAGACCGTCGAGGTCCGGCACGTGCCGGGCCATTGCCCGGGCAACGTGCTGTATTATTTCGCGGCCGAGAAGGCCGCCTTCGTGGGCGATGCCCTGTTTCACAGCGGCGTCGGCCGGACTGATCTGCCCGGCGGCAGCCTGGAGGTGCTGGAGCGCGCCATCCGCGAGCAGATCTTCACGCTGCCGGACGAGACGGTGGTCTACCCGGGGCACGGGCCCGAGACGACCGTCGGCACGGAGCGCGAGACCAACCCCTTTGTCCACCCCTAGCCCGCCACCGAAATCCTTCCTCGTGAACAGCGACCCCCAAGACGCGATCCAGGTGCGTGAACGCTACATGCGGCGGGCGCTCGCGCTGGCCCGCGAGGGGTGGGGCACCACGCACCCCAACCCCATGGTCGGCGCCGTCATCGTGGAGCAGGGCGAGATCGTGGCGGAGGGATTCCACGCCAAGGCGGGAGAGCCGCACGCGGAGATCGTGGCCCTGCACAACCTCGGGCGCCTGCCCCGACCGGGAGCGGTCCTCTACGTGACGCTGGAGCCCTGCAGCACCCAGGGGCGCACCGGCGCCTGCACCAGCGCCATCATCGCAGCCGGCCTGGAGCACGTGGTGGCCGGCGCCACGGACTCCAACCCGGAGCACGCCGGCCACGGCTTCGAGGT
>CAZAFS010000478.1:0-2787 GCA_964484165.1 uncultured Opitutaceae bacterium
ATTGCCCAGACCGGCGACAAGCAAAATGGACATGTCTCAAAGAACAGCGCGTCCCACTCGGCGGCGTCAAGCGGCGGCGGGCGGGCGGAAAATGCCTATTTGCGGGCGGGCGGAACCTTTCGGTCGCCCCCAGCGGCCGGCGCTCCCGGCTTGCCGCCCGCGGCGGGTTTGCCCCCGGCGGCGGGCGCGGCGCCCTTGGCGCCGGCCGCGGCCGGCGCACCAGGCTTCGCCCCAGGAGCAGCCGGCGCCCCGGGCTTGGCCCCGGCAGCCCCGGCGGCGCCAGGTACGGCCCCGGCGGCGGGCACGGCGCCCGGCACGGCCGCGGCCCCTTCGACCGGCGCGCCCTCGACGGGCACGCCCTCGACCGGCACCGCCGTCTCGACCACCGCCTCGACAATTTCCTCGACGGGCTGCACGCACGACACGACGGGCTGATGTTTGTCGCCCAAGACAGCGACCCCCGCCACGGGTTTGAGCTCGCCAAGGTGGACGGTCTGGCCGACGTGCAACTCGGTGACATCGACGTCGATGAACGCCGGCAGGTCTTTCGGCAGGCAGCGGATGCGGAGGGTGTGGGAGGCGACCTCGAGCACGCCGCCCTCGTTCTTCACGCCGGTCGACTCCCCGGACAGGTGCACCGGCACATTGAGCTCCATCTTTTCATCGGCCTTCACCTCGTGCAGGTCGACATGGAGAAAGCGGTCCGTCATCGCGTCGCGCTGCACCTCCTGGAGGATGGACAGGGTGTTGTCGCGGGCGCCCTTGAGTTCGATGAGGGCGGCGTTGACGCCGATGGCCTTGACCAACCGGGTGAACTCCGGGCCGTCGATCGCCAGCGTGACGGGCGCCGTGTGCTTGCCATAGAGAATCGCCGGAATGCGATCCTGCTTGCGGAGCCGGCGGGAGGCGCTGCGGCCCGTGTCCTCGCGCGGCGAGACGTTGAGCGTGAACTGGTGTTTCATGATTTCGTTCCCCCTGTCGCCCCGGAAGCGGGGGCAGGCGTAATAGAAAAGGGGTGCGAACGTATAGGTCGCCCCGCGGCGAATGCAACAAAAACTTCGGCGGGCCGGCGGCACCGCGGTCCGCCCGCCGCCGCCCTAACCATCTTCAGATAGTTGAATCCATCAAATTTAGGGTGTTCTCCACCCTCGCCTGGGGCGCCGGATCTGGGCAGAAATTACGCCCGAGTGAAAATCCGGCTGCGGCCGGAGCCCATCAACCCCGAAGGAGAAGGACATGGCCATGAGCAAATCCCCAAGAGTCAACGCCTGGTACGGCTGGATGCCGGACCGGCCGGATTACCGCGACCTACTGTATGCAACCATCGCCGCCCCGCCCCCGCAGATGCCCCCGGCGGTGGATTTGCGCGCAAAGTGCTCGGCGGTGGAGAATCAGGGGCAGCTGGGCAGTTGCACCGCCAACGCGCTGGTCGGCAGCCTCGAGTTTCTCGAAAAGAAAGCCGGGAAGGCGCCGGTCGACCTGAGCCGTCTGTTCGTCTATTACAACGAGCGGGCCATGGAGGGCACCGTGAAGGAGGACGCAGGCGCGATGATCCGCGACGGCGTCAAGACGCTCGTCAAGCAGGGCGTTTGCACGGAGGCGACCTGGCCGTATGTCATCGGCCGGTTTGCCGCGAAGCCCTTGGCCGCCTGCTACCAACAGGCGCTCAGGCACCAGGTGCTCTCGTACCACCGCATCCTGACGCTGCAGGAAATGAAGAACTGCCTGGCCGAAGGCTATCCCTTCGTCTTTGGCTTCACCGTCTACGAGGCCTTCGAGTCGCCGGCCGTCGCCCGGACGGGCCATCTCTATCTGCCCAGGCCGACGGAGAAATCCCTGGGCGGACACGCCGTCATGGCCGTGGGCTACAACGACGCCGCGAAGCGTTTCACCATCCGCAACTCGTGGGGCGCGGACTGGGGACTGGCGGGCTACTTCACCATGCCCTACGCCTACCTTGACGACCGCAATCTGGCGGACGACTTCTGGACGCTGCGCGCGCTGGAGCTCCCCTAGCCGGAAACCAACCGCCGCGGGGCGCGCGGACCGGGCCGTGGCCGGCCCGGTCCATCGCCCCGGCCTTATCCAAGGAAACGGATCCCCTACTATCGAATTGCGCTCCCTTGACCGGCTCCCCGCGGGTCCAGAAGATCGGGCGGTACCACTGACGCGGTACCCCCATGGCTCATCGGCTGACCACCTGCACTTTCTGTGGAGTCGGCTGTGGTCTTTACCTCGAGACCTCGGGCAACCAGGTTGTCGGCGCCTATCCGAGCACCTCCCACCCCACCAACCAAGGCCGCATCTGCGTGCGCGGCTGGCACGTCCATGAAGTCGCCAGTTCGCCGGACCGCCTGCAGCGCCCGCTGTTGCGGAAGAACGGCCAGTTGGAGGAAGTGACGTGGGACGAGGCCCTTGCCTTCGTCGCGACCCGCCTGCGGGACATCCGCGACCGCCACGGTCCCTACGCGCTGGCCTTTCTCAATTCTCCGCGCTGCTCGAACGAGGAGGCCTACCTCCTCCAGAAGCTGGCTCGCGCCGTCATCGGCACGAACAACGTGGACCACGGCGCCGGCGTCTACGGCAACAACTCCATCGACGTCCTGCTCGACATGCTGGGCGTGGCGGCCACCACCAGCTCCATCGGCGGGCTGGCGCGCAGCGAAGTCATCTTTGTGGACGGCGTGGACCTGGCGACGCAGCTGCCGACGGTCGGCGGCGCCGTCCTCCGGGCCAAGCTCAACGGCGCCAAGCTGGTGGTCATCGACTCCCGGCGCCACCGGGTGG
>CAZAFS010000479.1:0-2786 GCA_964484165.1 uncultured Opitutaceae bacterium
ACGAGTCGCATAAAATGATGAGGGGACAGGTATCTCTAAAGAGACCGCATCGTTTCGGAGACATACCGCTGGCGCCGCGGATGGGGGCGCTCAGACGGGTTGCAAGCCGTGGCGGACCATGATTTCGCCGATGGCCTTGAAATCGGGCGGGCCGCCGGCGTTCACCACGGCGCCGACTTCGCGGAAGAAATCCGGGCGGAGGACGCCGGGTGTGACGGCGGCGAGAAAACGCACGGTTTCGGTGCCGCGGTTGACGAACTGGTGGGCCGCGCCGCGCGGAATGAAGAGCGCCTGGCCGGGGGCGAGCGCGAGTTCGCGGCCCTCCACGATGAACAGGCAGGTGCCGGCGATTTCCCAGACGGTTTCATCGTAGGTCACGTGCCGGTGCGGCGCCGGGACGCGGACGTTGGGCGGGACGGTGGACTCGAACAGCGCGAGGGTGCCGTTAGTGTCAGCGCCCTCGAGGAGGTAGCGGATTTCAATCTGGCCGATGCGAATGACTTCCCGGGGTGGTGCGATGTTCATGGTGGGGATTCTGTGCGCGAAGATAGCGTGGACGACCGCCATTGATTGGGAGCCAGCTCGAGCGCGCCAGCTTGCGCCGAGTAATATTCGGCTCGGCGCCGCATGCACGCCCAAAGGTTTGGCGGAAGCGCCAACGCGGCGGCTCCTGGCACCGCCCCGGCCGATCGAACCTCGGTCGGAGGCCGCTCTTTCCGGTTTCCGGTTTCGCAAATCCCAGATCGGCTGGCCCGGCCCTTGATTTCTCCCGCGGCATTCTGCTAATTTCTTCCCTTCCCCACCCCCACCCTCACTCTCACCGTCACTTTCACCCCCACCCTCACCCTCCCTTCCCATGCCCACGCCGCAACAGTTCGAGTTCCAGGCCGAAGTCCGGCAGCTGCTCGATATCGTCATCCATTCGCTCTACACCGAGAAGGAGATCTTCGTGCGCGAGCTGGTCTCCAACGCCTCCGATGCGCTCGAGAAGCTGCGTCACCTCCAGTTCACCGAGAAGGAGATCTTCGACGACCGCCTGCCGCTGGAGATGAACCTCACCACGGACGACGCCGCCAAGACCTTTACGATCCAGGATTTCGGCGTCGGCATGACGCGCGCCGAGCTGATCGAGAATCTCGGCACCATCGCCCACTCCGGCTCGAAGGCGTTCCTCAAGGCGCTGAGCGAGTCCGAGGCGAAGGGCACCAGCCTCATCGGCCAGTTCGGCGTCGGCTTCTACAGCGCCTTCATGGTGGCCAAGCGCGTGCGCGTCTTCGCCCACTCCTGGCGGCCGGCCGAACCCGGGCACGTGTGGGAGTCGGACGGCTCCGGCAGCTACACGATCGAGGAGGCCGAGGGCCAGCGGCGCGGCTGCAAGATCGTGGTCGAACTGAAGGACGAGTGCGCCGAGTTTTCCGTCGCCGCGAAGGTCGAGGCGATCCTGAAGCGCTACTCCTCGTTCGTGCAGTTTCCGATCAACCTCAACGGCAAGCGCGTCAACACCGTCCAGGCCCTCTGGTTGCGCAACAAGAACGAGATCAAGGACGAGGAGTACACCGAGTTCTACAAGTTCCAGGCCAACGCCTTCGAGGCCCCGCGCCTGCGCCTGCACTTCAGCGCCGACGCCCCGCTGGCCATCAACGCCCTGCTCTTCGTGCCGGAGGACAATCCCGAGCGCTTCGGCCTGGTCCGCGCCGAGCCGGCGGTGGCGCTCTACTGCCGCAAGATCCTCATCGATCCGCACCCGAAGGACCTGCTGCCCGAGTGGCTGCGCTTCCTCAAGGGCGTGGTCGACAGCGAGGACCTGCCGCTGAACATCTCGCGCGAGCTGGCGCAGGACCGCGCCCTGATCAACAAGCTCGGCCGCGTGATCACCCGCCGCTTCCTCAAGGCCCTCGAGGAGGAGGCGAAGGACCGGCCCGACGCCTTCAAGGAGTTCTACCGGCGCTTCGGCGTCTACCTGAAGGAGGGCGCCGCGCTCGACGAGACCCACCAGAAGGAGCTGCTGAAGCTGCTGCGCTACGAGTCGTCGCTCACGGACAAGGATGCGCTCACCAGCTTCGCCGACTACGTGTCGCGGATGAAGGAGGGGCAGAAGGAGATTTATTACCTCGCCGGGCCGAGCCGCGCGGCGATCGAGGCCGGGCCCTACCTGGAGGGCTTCCGCGCCCGCAACCTCGAGGTGCTCTTCTGCTACGAGACGGTGGACGAGTACGTGATGAGCCACGTGCACGAGTTCGACGGCAATCGGCTGGTCGCGGCCGACCAGGCCGACGTGAAACTCGAGGACCTGCCCCGGCCCCCGGGCGAGGACGCGCTCACCGAGGAGCAGACCAAGGCGCTCGCCGCGTGGCTCAAGGAGACGCTAGGCAGCCGCGTGGCCGAGGTGAAGGCCGGCGACCGCCTGGTCGAGTCCCCCGCCCTCGCGCTCAACGCCGACAAGTTCATGACGCCGCACATGCGCCGGCTGATGCGGGCGATGAAAGTGGAGGGCGCCGACGACACGCCGCCGCGCATCGAGCTGCAGTTCAACCCGCGCCACGCGGTGATCAAGCATCTGGCGGCCGCGCGGGAGGCGAAGCCGGAGGTGGCCAAGCTCATGGCCGAACAGGTGCTCGACAACGCCCTGATCGCCGCCGGCCTGCTCGACGATCCGCAGAAAATGGTAGCCCGGATCTACAAGCTGCTCGAAAACGTCTGACCGGTGTGGCGACGGGCCGGCAGTCAGCCCTGGGTCGGCCCCGCCTGCGTCGTGTGCGCGTGCACCTG
Organism: uncultured Opitutaceae bacterium; assembly: GCA_964484165.1. GTDB lineage: Bacteria > Verrucomicrobiota > Verrucomicrobiia > Opitutales > Opitutaceae > Fen-1467. Next base: position 2,770 of record CAZAFS010000479.1, read on the forward strand.
GTCCATGATCTTCCGGG
>CAZAFS010000480.1:0-2785 GCA_964484165.1 uncultured Opitutaceae bacterium
CGTCGAGGTGGTAGCCATGGGCGGCGTAATCGGTCTTTTGGACGGGGTCGGCGGGGACGGGGCTGGTAGGGCTGCCGCTCGACGGCAGGCCGCTCTGGCTGGCCGGCCCGGCGACGAGCGCCGGCCCTACAATCGCAGGCGTGGGCAACCCCGGCCCGACCAGCCGGCCGAATTGTTCGCAAAGCTGATCGAGGGAAGGGTTCATTGCGGCGGTGTCACCACCGGCCAGCGGCGTTTGCCGGTGAGCTTGGTTTCCAGCGCGAGAATCCCCTCGATGAGCGCCTCCGGGCGCGGCGGGCAGCCCGGGATGAAAACGTCGACCGGGAAGAGCTTGTCCACGCCCTCGACCACCGCGTACTGGCCGGGAAAGACGAAGGGCCCGCCGGAGATGGCGCAGTTGCCCATGGCGATGACCCACTTGGGCTCCAGCATCTGGTCGTAGAGGGTCTTTATTGCCGGGGCCATTTTCTTGTTGATGGTGCCGGCCACGATCATCAGGTCGGCCTGGCGGGGCGACGGCCGGAAGACCTCGGCGCCGAAGCGCGAGATGTCAAAGCGCGGGCCGCCCGCCGCCATCATCTCGATGGCGCAGCAGGCCAGGCCGAAGGTCAGCGGCCATAACGAGTTGGCGCGGCTGAGCGCGAGCAGATCGTTCAGCTGGGCGAATCGGACGATTTGGGAGGTGTCTACCGTCGCTTCCATTCGAAGACTCCCTTCTTCCAGGCGTAGACGATCACGAGCGACAGGATGCCCACGAAGATGACCATCTCGACGAAGTCCCGGATGACGAACTGCCGGTTGTAGACCAGCGCGACGGGGACCAGGTAAAGGACATCCACCGCGAACGCGACGAACACCAGGGCGTACAGGTAATAGATCGCGCTGTACCTAATCCACGCGTCGCCAATGGGTTCCATCCCGCACTCGATATACTGGCCGGTCTTGTTCGCGGTCTGGCGGGTCTGGCGCGACATCAGCAACTGCACGACGATGATCGGGCCGAGGGTGAAAGCCAGCCCGGCCAGGCAAAAGGCGAAGATGTAGATCAGGTCACCCGTGAGCGTTTCGTTCATGGGCGTGATCGGCGGGACGGGTCGTGCGCGGGACGTTCATATGGCGTAAGATCATAATCGCACGGAATGTGCTCCCCGGCAGCGCACCCCTTGGCGAGTTTTGCGCATTTCTTGCAACGTCAAGCGGTGCGGAGGGTAGGCACTGACTCAATTTGTCATTGCGAGGAGCCCACCGAACCGGGCGACGAAGCAATCCAGCGGACTGGATCGCCACGCCCGGCTGTGCCGGGCTCGCGATGACAAGGCAAATTGAGTCGCCACGAGAGAGCAGAGGTTAGGGCGGTGGCGGTCCGGCCAGAAGTCTTGGTCTATCCGCCGTCGCAACTACCGGCGTGCGCACGTGGCTGCGGCGCCCCGCGCCGGGCCGGTCATGGCGGGGAATTTGCGGCCGGGCCGGCCGCCAGGTGGCGGTGGATGGCGGCCGCGGCCTTGCGCGCGTCGCGCACCGCCTGCAGCGCCGCCACCGGCCCGCGGACGAGGTCGCCGCCGGCAAACACTCCGGCGAGGTTCGTCATCTGGTTGGCATCCACCGTCACGGCGCCGCTTTCGTCGGTGGCGAGCTTGCAGAATGAATTTGAGCGCGGGAGGGGCTCCCGCACAAAACCCAGGGCCAGGAAAATCCAGTCCGCGCGGATGTCGAATTCCTTGCCGGGCACGGCGCGGTACACGCGGCGTCCGGTCGTGTCCGCCTCGCCGGGCGCGGTGTGGGTAAGGCGCAGACCGGTCACCGCGCCGAGGGGGTTGCCGAGCACCGCCACCGGCGTGGCTTGAAAGATGAAGCGGACCCCTTCCTCCAGCGCGTCATCATAGTCGCGGCGGCTGCCGGGCATGCTCTCCGCGTCGCGCCGGTAGACGCAGACGGTCTCCAGCGCGCCGCTGCGGACGGCGGTGCGGGCGCAGTCCAGCGCCGTGTCCCCGCCGCCGAGGACCACCACGCGCCGGCCGGTGACGTCCAGCGGCGGCATGGCGAGCGCCACGGTGGAGTTCTTCTGGATGATGAAGGGCAGCGCCTGCACCACGCCCGTGAAGTCCGCGCCGGGCACGTTGAGGCCGCGGGCCTTGCGCGCGCCGAGGCCGAGGTAGACGGCGTCGAATTCGGCCTGCAACTTCGCCAGGGTGATGTCACCGTCGATGCTCACGCCCAGGCGGAACGTGACCCCGCGCTGGCGCAGGAGGTCGAGGCGGCGCTGGGCGACGGATTTCTCCAGCTTGAACGCCGGAATGCCCTGGATCTGCAACCCGCCGGGCAGCAGGTCCGCGTCGAAGACCGTCACCGCGTAGCCGCGCCGTGCCAGCTCGTCGGCGCAGGCCAGTCCGCCGGGATTCGAGCCGACCACGGCGACGCGGCGGCCGTTGGCCGGGGCGACCGCGACGTCCATCCCGCCGTGAGCCAGGGCATAGTCGTTGAGAAACTGCTCGATGGCCTTGATCGACACCGGCTCCGCGCGGCCCTCCAGAATGCACAGCCCCTCGCACAGCCGGTCGGCGGGGCAGGTGCTGGCGCAGACCTCGGGCAGGTTGCTGGTGGAGTGCAGCACCGCCGCCGCCTCGAGAAACTGCCCCTCCGCGGTCAGGGCCAGCCATTCCGGAATGCGGCTGCCGAGGGGGCAGCCGGTCACGCAGACCGGTTCCGGGCACTGGATGCAGCGGCTGGCCTGTTCGCGGGCCGTGACCTCGTCGTAGAGGCCGTAGATCTCGAGGAAATCCGCCAT
>CAZAFS010000481.1:0-2779 GCA_964484165.1 uncultured Opitutaceae bacterium
CGCCCCCGCGCTACACCGAGGCCACGCTGCTCTCCGCCATGGAGGGCGCCGGCAAACTCGTGGACGACGAGGATCTCGCCGAAGCCATGAAGGAACGCGGGCTCGGCACGCCGGCCACCCGCGCCGACACGATCGACGGCCTCATCAACCAGAAGTATCTCGACCGCCAGCAGCGCGAATTGGTGCCGAGCGCCAAGGCCGAAACGCTTCTGCTGTTCCTGGCCGCGGTCAAAGCCGAAGGCCTGACCAAGCCGGACATGACCGGCGAATGGGAGTACAAGCTGCGGCAGATCGAGCACGGCCGGTTCTCCCGCGCGGAATTCATGCGCGAAATCGCGGCCGAAACCCGCGGGCTGGTCGAGCGCGTCAAGAGTTTCGAGGAGGACGAGTCGGCCGCGCGCGTCACCGACATTCCCGCGCCCACCGACAGCCGGCCGTTGCGCGAAACGCTGCGCGGCTTCAAGTCGCAGGATGGCGCGTTCATCATCTACAAGAACATCTCCGGCCGCAAAATCGAGGAGGCGGAGGTGCGCGAACTCGTGGCCCGCGGGGTCGTCGGTCCGCTCGACGGCTTCGTCTCCGCCAAGAGCCACCAGCGTTTCGCCGCCTCGCTGCGGCTGGTCAAGGACGCGGAGACGGGGAAATGGAAGACGGAGCTGGATTTCGGCGACAAGGTCGACCTGGGCACCCTGACCCCGTTCTGGACCGATCCGCGCACCGGCGCGGAGTTGTGCGAGGCCGGCAACAACTACGTGCTGCGCGAGCGCGAGGGCGGCGGCTGGAAACAAACCTTCCGGGTCGGCCGCCTGATGTGCCGGAAACCCATTCCGCCGGAGCAGGCCGTCAAACTCGTGACGGAGGGCAAAACCGACCTGATCCAGGGCTTCATTTCCCGGAAGGGCCGGCCGTTCGACGCCGTCCTCAAGCGCGAGGAAGCCAAAATCGTCTGGGAGTTCCCGCCGCGGGCCCCGAAATTCGACAAGGATGGCAAACCCATTGCGCGCAAAGCCAAGCCCCCGCCGGACCTGTCCAAGGCCGTGATCGTGGGCGAAAGCAAGCTGCTCGGCGGTCAGATCCTGCAGACCGACGACGCCTACTACGTGCGCAAGACCGGCCCGAAGGAACGCGTGGTCTTCACGTTGAAGCGGCAGCTCTGCCAGAAAGAGGTGCCGCTCGACGAGGTGCGCCGCCTGCTCGACGCCGGGAAAACCGAGCTGATCGAGGGCTTCATCTCCAAGCGCGGCCTGCCATTCAAGGCCTACCTCATCCTGGCCAAGAACAAAGCCCGCGCGGAATTCGAGTTCCAGCCCCGCTGACCGGTCCCGCCGCCACCGCGGCCCGGCCTCCGCCCACCGTTCAAGTCGCGGTAACTCCCCCGTCCCCGGTGCGTCTATTGAAGCCAATGGTCGGTGCAAAATCCAAGAACTACGTCATCCTATTGCTCGCCCTGACGACGATCGCCGGCGCGGTGCTGGCGTGGAACCAGTATCTGGCGTTGCTCAAGCTGCGGGCCGGGAACCTCGACGACACCGCGCGGGCCGACCTGCAAAAGCGCCTGTGGGACCTGGAAAAACGAAACAACGAGCTCCAGGCCGAGAACGCCAATCTTCGCGCCCGCGCCACGGCCGTGGCTGAGGACGACAACGGGGACCCCGCTGCGGCTCCGCCGGATGCCGGCGGGCCGGGTCCCGGACGGTTCAGCCGCCGCAACGGTTTCGGCAACATCTCCGCGCTGCTGGACAACCCGGAGTTCAACAAACTGTGGACGCAACAGCAGAAGGACCGTGTGAAGATCGCCTCCGCGGGGCTGTTCAAAAGCCTCAACCTCACGCCGGATCAGGCGGACAAGCTGAACAGCCTGCTCGTCGAGCGGCAGATGTCGGTGATGGACGTCCTTTCGGCCGCGCGGACCCAAGGCATCACCGGACGAGACCAGATTACCAGCCTGCTGCAGCAGGCCAACAGCCAGATCGACGGCCAGATCCAGTCCCTGCTCGGCCCCGACGGCTACGCGCAATACAACAACTACCTGCAGACCCAGCCGCAGCGGACGCAGGTCAACGAACTTCAGACCCGCCTGGCCGCGGCCGGCGTGAACTCGTTGCAGGACTACCAGAGTCAGCAGTTGACGCAGATTCTGGCCCAGAACGCCCAATCCGGTGGCGGTGGCCGCGCCGGTGGCGGCGGCGGTTTTCCCGGCGGGATGAGCGGCATGTTGGGCGGGCTTTTCGGGACGAGCGTCACCGGGCCGACCATCACCCCGACCGCCGTGACCCAAGCCGCCACCGTGCTGACCCCCGATCAGCTGCAGGCACTCCAGCAGATGCAACAAGAGCAAGCTGCCCAGCGCCAGATCATGAATCTGGTCCGCCAGAGCTTCACGGGAGCGCAAGGCAACGGGTCCGCGCCCGCCGGCCAGACGACGCCGGCGCCCGCGCGCGTGCCGACGCGCAGCGGCGGATGAAGGGCGCGGCACCAGCCGCCTGAGCTTGGCCGAGCGCGGCCCGCGGTCGGCGGGTGGGCAGAAAACGCTTGTCCGCGCTTCGCCGCGCGGGGTACCCTGTCGGGTCCGTTTCTCCAACCGTCACCCGCCATGATCGTCACCACGGCCCAACTCTTCAAACATGCCTACGGCAAGTATGCCGTCGGCGCCTACAACATCAACAACGCCGAACAGGCGATGGGGCTTTTCCGCGGCTGCATCCAGTCGCAGGCGCCCTTCATCATCCAGATTTCCAAGGGCGCGCGCAAATACACCGACAAGCGCATGCTCGAGGCC
>CAZAFS010000482.1:0-2776 GCA_964484165.1 uncultured Opitutaceae bacterium
CTGCTGGGCCGGGAGCGGCCCCACGTGCCGCCGGAGCAGTCGCTCGCCGTGCAGAAGATCCTCGACGCCATCTACCGTTCCGCCGCCACCGGGCGCGAGGTGCGGCTCCGCTAAAGCGGGTCTTCAAACTCTCGTTTTCGGCACCGGTCATCCTGAGCGCAGCGAAGGAGTAGGAAGCCCGCTTGCGGGCGATTGATCGGTCGCAAGCGACCTTCCTACCGCGCATGGATTCGTCACTTGGTTCAGAATGACAATCCGGTTTTTGGGACACGCTCTAGCCGATGGGCGGCCGGCTGCGCGTGGTGGGGTCGCCGGCCAGCGCCTCGCGCAGCGCGCGGGTGAGATCGTCCAGCTGGTAGGGCTTGGCCACCATGCCGCGGAAGCCGTGGCTCCGGTAGTTGGCCAGCACGGGATCGCTCGAATAACCGCTCGACACGATGGCTTTCACGCCGGGGTTGATCTGCCGCAGCCGTTCGAGGGCCTCCTGCCCGCCCATGCCGGCCGGCACGGTGAGATCCATGATCACGAGGTCAAACGGCTGGCCGCCGTCCTGCGCCGTCTGGTAGATCCGCACGGCCTCGGCGCCGTCCGCGGCCAGCTCCACCTGAAAGCCCAGTCGGTTCAACAGGAAGCGCGCCATCTCGCGAATTGGTTCCTCGTCATCCATGAGCAGCACCCGGCCCTGCATCGGACTCAAGGAGGCGGCGGGTTGCGCCGGCAGGTCGAGCTGCTGCGCGCGCATGGCCGGCAGCCAGATGTGGAAGGTCGTCCCGCGGCCGAGTTCCGACTCCACCTCGATGTGCCCCTGGTGCCGCTTCAAGATGGAATACACGGTCGCGAGGCCGAGGCCGCTGCCCTGCTGCTTGGTGGTGAAGTAGGGATCGAACACCTTCGCCAGATGCTCCGTCTTGATGCCCGTGCCGGTGTCGGCCACGGAAATGCGGACGTAGTCCCCGGCCCGGAACGGCGGTCGCGACCGGCCGGAGGGGGTTTCGTTGCGCGCGTCGATGCGGATGATCCCGCCCTCCGGCATGGCCTGGACGGCATTGATGACCAGATTCTGCACCACCTGGCTGATCTGCCCCTTGTCCGCGTCCGCCGGCCAGAGATCCGCCGGAAAATCGTATTCGCATTTCACCCGCGAGCCGTGCAGGGCGAATTCCGCCACCTCCCGGATGATCTCCGGCAGCCGGATCGCCGCGCGGATCGGCTCCCCGCCCTTGGCGAAGGTGAGCAGCTGCTGGGTCAGATCCCGCGCCCGCAACGCCGCCCGCTCGGTCTCCCGCAGGTAATGCTCGACCTTGGCCAGTTCGCCGGCGTCGAGCAGCGCCAGGGTGACGTTGCCCATGATCGCCGTCAGGATGTTGTTGAAATCGTGCGCAATGCCGCCGGCGAGGATGCCGACCGATTCCAGCTTCGAGGCGCGCGAGATCTCCTCCTCGAGCCGTTCGCGCTCGGTCACGTCGCGAAACACCAGCACGGTTCCGATCAGGGTGCTGTCCGACGCGTGAATCGGGACGCAGCAGCCTTCGATCTGGCGCTCCGCGCCGTCGGGGGTGACGAGGCGGGTGTGCGGCGGGAGATTGGACATGCTGTTCTGCTGCAGCACCCGCGCGAACGGCACGGCGCTCAGCTCGCTCCCGCGCCCCTCCCTGAGGTTGCAGATCTCGTTCAGCGGCCGGCGCACGGCGGCGGCCTCGTCGCACCCGACCAGCTCGGCGCCCGCGCGGTTCACGAATTGCACCACCCCGTTGATGTCCGTGGTGATCACTCCCTCAGTCATCGCGCGCAGCGTCACCGCCAGTCGCTCCTTTTCCGCGGCCAGCGCCAGCTCCGCCGCCCGCCGGGCGCTGATGTCCGTGATCACGCCGACGAGATTCCATTCGCCCGGACCCAGGCGCGTGAGCGACACGTGCTCATGCAGCCAGTACCACCGGCCCTCGCGCCGGGCCCGGAATTCCTGCTCGTAGGTCGGCAGGCCGCGCCGGATCGCGTCCGTGGCGCGCGTGTTCATTTCCGCCATTTCCGGCACGTTCAGCTCGCTCCACATCAGGCTCGGATGCTCCTCCGGATCCGTGCCAAACAGCTCCCGGTAGAGCCTGGAGCGCGGAATGTAGAGCTGCCAGTCCAGCACACCCGCCGCGTTTTCCACCACCCGGGCCTGCCAGAGCAGGCAGTCGGCGCGCATCAGCAGCTGGTGCAGCTGCTCCTCGCTCTCCCGGCGCGCGCGCTCCGCCTCGCGCCGCGCCGTCACGTCGATCGTGATCCCGCCCAACTCCCAGGCTCCGGGACCGGTCGGCGTGATCGAAACCCGTTCGTGCAGCCAGAGGGTCTGGCCATCCTTGATCAGGCGGAACTCCTGCTCGTAACCGGGGGCACCGCCGTGCAACGCCGCGGCGCACCGCGCTTCCGTCTCCGACCGCTCCGGCCTTTCCAAACCGATGTAGAGATCGTTTGTCAGGTCGCCGTTCACCCCTTCGCGCTGGATTACGCCCTCCGCGCCGAAAATCCGGTGCTGGAGACCCGATGGGGGCGCGGTGAACTGCCAGAACATCCGGTGGTCCACCTCCGTCACCCGGGCCTGCCACAACATGCAATCGGCCCGGGTGAGGATCTGCTGCAATTGCGCCTCGCTCCGCTGCCGCGCCTCCTCGGCCTGCCGCCGCTCGGTCACATCGATCACCGTCCCGACGGTCGCCCACTCGTCCGGGCCCACCCGGATGATCGACGCCCGTTCGAGCATCCACAGGGTGCGTTCCGGTTGCACGATGCGAAA
>CAZAFS010000483.1:0-2761 GCA_964484165.1 uncultured Opitutaceae bacterium
CCTCGCGCAGGCATTTCTCGGTGCGCGCCTGCAGGATCATGCGGCCCACCGTCGGGTCGACGGGCAGGCGGGCCAGCTCGCGCCCGACGGCCGTCAGTTGGTGACCGGGAACGGCGGCGCCCGCGGCCGGATCCAGCGCCCCCAGTTCCTCCAGCAGCTGGTAGCCGGCGCGGACGGCCTTGGCCGGCGGCGCGTTGAGGAAGGGGAACCGTTCGATGTCGCCCAAGCCGAAGACCTTCATCCGCAGGATGACGTCGGCCAGGTTGCAGCGCTGGATCTCGGGCTGGGTGAAGCGCGGCCGGGCGAGAAAGTCCGCCTCCGCATAAAGCCGGATGCATACGCCGTCGGCGACGCGACCGCACCGGCCCTTGCGCTGGTCGGCGCTGCCTTGGGCGATGGGCTCGATCGGCAGGCGGCGGGTGCGCGCCTGCGGCGCGTAGCGGCTGATGCGCGCCAGGCCCGTGTCGACCACAAAGCGGATCCCCGGGATGGTCAGCGAGGTTTCCGCGATGTTGGTCGCGACGATGATCCGGCGCAGCGCCGTGGGGGCGAAGACCCGCTGCTGCTCGGCGTTGGTGAGCCGGCCGAACAACGGAATAACCTCGGTGTGCGGGAGGCGCCGCCCCTCCAGCAGGTCGCACGTCTCACGGATGTCGCGCTCCGCCGGCATGAAGACGAGGATGTCGCCGGCGGGGCTCTCGCGCCGGATGCGCTCGACGGCCTCGACGGCGCCGTCGATGTAGTGCAGCGCCTCCGCCTTCGCGGCGGGCTCGTCGCCGGCCGCGGCGTCGGTGCCCAGCTCGTCGAGCGGCGCGTAGATCAGCTCGACGGGATAGAGCCGACCGGAGACTTCGATGACCGGCGCGTCGTCGAACGCCTTGGCAAAGGCCGCCGTGTCGATGGTGGCCGAGGTGATGATGACCCGCAGCTCGGGCCGGCGGAAGCGGAGCTCGCGCACGTGGCCGAGCAGGAAATCGATGTTGAGCGAGCGCTCGTGCGCCTCGTCGAGCATGATGGTGTCGTACTCGCGCAGCAGCGGGTCGCCCTGCAACTCGGCGAGCAGCATGCCGTCGGTGACGAACTTGATGACCGTGTCCGGCGACGTCTGGTCGGTGAACCGGATCTTGCAGCCGACCTCGCGGCCCCATTCCACGCCGAGTTCCGCGGCGACCCGGCGCGAGATGGAGAGCGCGGCCACCCGGCGCGGCTGCGTGCAGACGATGCGGCCGGCGGTGCCGCGACCGGCGGCCAGACACATTTTCGGAATCTGGGTGGTCTTTCCCGAGCCGGTTTCGCCCGTCAGGATCAGCACCTGATGCTGCTGGATGGCCGCGGTGATTTCCTCCGCCCGGGCGCTGATCGGCAGCTCGGGCGGGAAATCCAGGCGGAGGCGGGACGCGCGGCGGTTCATGACGGAGACGACACCAGCTTCCCCGGCGCGGGCCGCCAAGACAAGGGGAACGACGCGGCGGGTCACCACAATTTGCCTGGTCATCGCGAGCCCCGTTCTGCTGGCCGGCAGAACGGGCCCGCCGGTCCTCCGTAACCTTGGCAAAGAAGGATGGCGATCCAGCCGTTCGACAAGCTCACGGTCCCGAGCGGAGTCGAGGGACTGGATTGCTTCGTCGTCCCGGCACAGCCGGGACTCCTCGCAATGACAGACGGCAACCGTTCGGTGCCCCGCATACCCACCGAACTCGCGGTTGGCGTCGGCCCCTTCCCTCTGATACGGTGGCGCCCATGAAATCGCCCCGCCCTCCGGAGGAGGTGCTGCGCCGGGTCATCCGACTCTCGCGGCTGAACGGCTGGAGCGTGGTACTCTTCGCCGGTCTGTGCGCCGTAATTGCGCTGCCGTTCGGCGACCTGGTCAGCTTCGCCGTCGGCGCGCTCGTCGCCGCGGGCGGCGCGATCGAGGTGCGCGGCAGCCGCCGCCTGCGGCGGCGCGACCCGGACGGCATGCGGCTGCTGGTGCGCAGCCAGCTCATGGTGCTGGCCGTCATCTGGGTCTATGCCGTGCCGCGGCTGCTGAGCTTCGATGCCGGCTACCTGCAGGACCAAGTCATCCCGAACATGCGCGAGATCATGTCGGCCTCCGGCTCGGACTTCGATTCGCTCCTGGCGTCGGCCGGTCTGAACGCCAAGGACATCGTGCCGCTGGTCCATCTCTTTTTCGTCATCCTTTACGGCTCGGTCATGTTCGCCACGCTGCTCTACCAGGGCGGGCTCGCCCTCTACTACCGCCACCGCACCGCGGCGGTGACGGAAGCCCTCCGGGCGCCAATCCCGTTGCCGGTCGGATTTTCCGCCGGGACGGTCGCTCCCCCCGCCGCGCCGTCCTTCTCCGAAATCGACCAGCGCTTCTACGACCTCGTAGCCGGCGAGCTGGCGCAGAAAAACCTTAAGCCGGGTCTGTGGGCGCGCGCCCTGGCCGAGTCCGGCGCCGACGACGCGCGGGCCAAGGCCTTCTACATCCGCCTCCGGGTCGCCGAGCTGCAGCGGGACGATAACGCGCGGCCGTCCTAGCGCCCGACCGTCATCCGATTCGCGTCGGTAGGACCGCCGACCGCGTTGGTCCGCGGCGCCGATTCTGCGCCGCGGTATTACAGAATCCTCGCGGGCCGCGATGAATTTCTTGGAGGGCCCGGCTCCGCCCGGGCCACGCAACGGACGACGCGGCCGCCTACGCCCAGGCTTCGGCGAGCCCTAGGCCGACAGCCTCGTCGTAGCTCGAAGAGCGCAGACGGGAGGTCGTCCCTCCACC
>CAZAFS010000484.1:0-2761 GCA_964484165.1 uncultured Opitutaceae bacterium
GAGCACTCGAGCGCGTGGCGGATGGCCGGGCCGTAGCCGGGGTCGCGCCCCAGCAGCGTCGTGTCGGTGCCGTGGAGCGTGGTGATGACCCGGGGGCGCCGGCCGGCCGGGAGCATCGCGCTCGCGAGCTGGGCGGCGGTGGCGTGCGGCACCGCGTAATGCGCGTGCAGCACGTCGAGCCCGTGGTCGCGCGTGACCTCCGCCAGCTTCACCGACAGGGGCAGCGTGTAGTCGGGGTACTTGAAAAGGTCGTAGGTGTTGATCTGGACCGGGTGGAAGAACACGCGCGGCGCGTTGAGCGGCATGCGGAACGGGCGTTCGTAGCTGACGAAGTGCACCTCGTGGCCGCGCGCCGCCAGCTCCTCGCCCAGCTCCGCGGCGAGGATGCCGCTGCCGCCCACGGACGGGTAGCAGATGATCCCGATCTTCAGGGGCCGGCCGCGGTCCATGTCAGAATTGCCGCGCCGCGCGGCCCAGCGCCGCGAGCGAGGGGAAGACGAGCGGGTCGTTGGGATAAAGGGCCATCGCCAGGCCCACGCCGCAGCTCCGGCCGTGCACGCTGGCGCGGAGGAATTGCAGCTCGACGTAGGGACGCGTCTCCGCCTGCGAGGCGTGCGCTTCCATCGCCTCCTTCCAGGCGAGCAGGATCTTCGGCGCCGAGATGTCGAACAGCACCGGCGCGACGCCGGGCGGCTCGGCCTCGACGGTGACCGCGTAAAACAGCAGCTGGTCGATGGCGTGCGCGCGCCGCCGCCGGAGTTCGCGGACGCCCCCGTAGCGCGCGAGCCGCGCGGCGTCCCGCACCAGGCGGCCGAGCGCGGCGTGATCCGGATGCTGGTTCCCGACCGGCGTCGGCGCCAGCACCACGGCCGGCCGCACGCGGCGGATGATCGCCGCCAGCTTCAGCGCGTGCGCGCGGGATGCCTCAAGGTGGGCGTCGCCGCCCAAGTCTACGAACTCGAGCGTCGCACCGAGCCGGGCCGCGCCCTTCTTCGCCTCCGCCGTGCGCTGCCGGGCCGTGCCGTGCGTGCCCGCCTCGCCGTGCGAGCCCACCACGAAATGGGCGGCGCGGCCGGCCTGCGTCTCGCGCGCGATTACCGCCCCGCAGCCGAACTCGATGTCGTCGGGGTGCGCGCCAAAGGCGAGGATCGGCGCCGGGTCAGGCTGGTATCTCGGTGTAAGCTTCATCGGATCGGTCGATCGGGTCCCGTTTCAGGTAGGTGATCTCCGGCGCGTCCTCGCGGCGCAGGTAGTCCTGCTCGCTGGCGCCGGCGACGTAGTGGGTGCAGTGCACGACCGACTGCATCCAGGGCAGGCGGGTGTCGCGCGTCGGACTCACCTGCTCCGGAGTGAAAGTGGACATGGGCAGGGTCACGTAGGAATCCCCACCTTCATGCAGCCGGAGCGCGCCGTCAAGGAACCGGGCGCGCACGATTTCGCCCTCGTGCGGCACGTCGACGAAGAAATCCGGCACGGGGCAGGCCGCCCGCCGCACCGCCGGGTCGCTGGAGCGCACGACCTCGACGCCCGCGAGCAGGCCCATGCGGCGGTACATCTCCAGGCAGAAGTCGGCGACGGTCGCCGCCGCAACCTGCCGGAAGGCCTCGACCCAGGGCGCGCCGACGAAGGCGGGCAACTGCCGGGCGAGATTATCGCGCCAGCCGGCGGGCACGCGCTTGAGGTAGAGCGGCGAGTACTTGCGCTGGAGCCGGTTTTCGAAGGCGAAATTGACCGTCAGCGGCGCGCCGGTCCGGCGGTGGCGCAGGATGGTCTGGGTCTCGCGCGGATCGTGGTCGCTGTCGTGGCAGAAGTACACGATCCGGCCGCCGAGCTCCGCGTGCAGCCGCCGCGCGGTGGCGATCTTGGCGTAGAGGAACCGGCGGGGAAAGATGCCGCAGGGCTGCTGGCCGAAGCAGATGACGGGATCCGGGGTCATGCCGGAATGGTTCTACACCAAGGACGCAAAGGACGCCAAGAACAGAGGACGGAGGATAGAAGCCAGAAGCCAGAGGCCGGTGAGCGGAGGTCAAGTGTCGAAGGCCGCCGGATCAACTGGTAGGGGCGCAGGCTTGCTGCGCCCTCCGACATGGGTGCAGCAAGCCTGCACCCCTACGATCCTATCCAAGGTTCCTTGACAACATCTGGCCATTACGAGCCGTGTTCACGCCGCCGGCGCCGGTTCGGCGCGGTCGCGCGCGCCCCGCAGCGCCTGGAGGATGATGCTGAAGCCCATGCACGCCGCGCAGCCGATGATGTTATACCAGAGGTAGGAGATGCTGAGCGTGAAATAGAGCGCGAACACCAGCGCCTGGGCGGCCACCGCCGCCCAGAACACCGCCGGGCCGCGAATCCAGCGCAGGAAGAACGCCACGAGGAAGAGGCCGAGCATGACGCCGTAGAAGATGGAGCCGAGGATATTCACGGCCTGGATCAGGTTCTCGGCCAGGTGGGCGCACAGCGCAAAGCCGATCGCCACCACGCCCCAGAGCGCGGTGAACCAGCGCGAGGCCGCCACGTAATGGGCGTCGGTCGCCTCGCGTTTCACCACGTGCCGGTAGAGGTCCACCGTCGTGGTCGCGCCGAGCGCGTTGAGCTCGGCGGATTTGGACGACAGCGCGGCCGCGAAGAACACGGCGACGAGCAGGCCGATCACGCCGTGCGGCAGGTGATCGAGGATGAAGGTGATGAACACGTAGTCGGCCTCGTTGCTCGTGGCGCCGCCGCCGGCCCGCGCGAGCACCCGCTGCGCCTGCGCGTGCAG
>CAZAFS010000485.1:0-2757 GCA_964484165.1 uncultured Opitutaceae bacterium
ATGCAATACGGTCACTTCGACGACAGCGCCCGCGAATACGTGATCACGCGCCCGGACACGCCGCGGCCGTGGTCCAACTATCTCGGCTCCACCGCCTACGGCGCGATCATCACGAACCACGCCGGCGGCTACTCGTTCTACCGCAGCGCCGCCACCGGCCGCTTTCTGCGCCTGCGGTTCAACGGCATGCCGCTCGACCAGCCCGGCCGCTATTTCTACCTCCGCGACCGCGCCTCCGGCGACTTCTGGTCGGCCTCGTGGCAGCCGGTCGGCAAGCCGCTCGACCGCTACCAGAGCGTCTGCCGCCACGGCACGGCCTACACGCAGATCGAAAGCGACTACGAGGGCATCCGCACCGAGTCGCTTTACTTCGTGCCACTCGACGCGACGTTCGAGTACTGGCGGTTGCGCGTGACCAACCGCGCGGACCGCCCGCGCGCCCTGTCCGTCTACACCTACTGCGAGTTCGCGAACCTGTGGGACACCTGGCAGGACCTCGTCAACCTGCAGTACTCGCAGTTCATCACCAAGGCGGCGCTGGAGAACGGCGTGCTCGGCGTCACCTGCAATCCGCACATTCCGTGGGACGGGCAGGACCTCACCGGCTGCAACCGCACGTGGATGGCGCTCCTCGGCGCGCCGCTGGCCGGCGTCGAGACGGTGCGCGAACGCTTCCTCGGCGCGTACGGCGGCTACGCCGCTCCCGAGGCCCTGACCCGCGGCGGCGGCCGGCTCACCGGTTTTCTCGCCGAGGGCGACAACGTCTGCGGCACGCTCCAGGCCGACCTCGATCTCGCCCCCGGTGAAACGCGCGAGCTGCTCGTGCTGCTGGGCCTCGGCACCCCGGCCTCGCACGGCTTCGCCACCGTGGCGGAATACGGCACCGGCGCCCGCTGCGCCGCCGAGCTGGCCCGGCTCCGGGGCGCCTGGCACGCCGACCTGCAGTCGCTCGAGGTCCGGACCCCCGACGCGGACTTCGACCACATGGTCAACGTGTGGAACGCCTACAACGCGCTCATCACCTACGCCTGGTCGCGCTCGGCCTCGCTCATCTACAACGGCGAGCGCGACGGCCTCGGCTTCCGCGACACGGTGCAGGATTTTCTCGGCGCCATTCCGCTCCTGCGCGAACGCGTGCGGCCGCGCCTCGAGCTCATGCTCACCGGCCAGCTCGCCAACGGCGGCGCCATCCCGATCATCAAGCCGTTCGCGCACCGCCCCGGCCACGAGCCGCCGCCGCGCGACGAGGAGTACCGCTCCGACGACTGCCTGTGGTTCTTCAACGCCGTCCCGGCCTACGTCGCCGAAACCGGGGAAACCGACTTCTACCGCAAGGTGCTGCCCTACGCCGACCGCGGCGAGGCCCCGGTGCTCGGCCACCTGCGCCGCGCGTTGGAGTTCAACCTGGAGCGCACCGGCCGCCACGGCCTGCCCTGCGGGCTGTCCGCCGACTGGAACGACTGCATCCGGCTCGGCTACCGCGGCGAGAGCGTGTTCGTGGCGTTCCAGGTCCGGCTCGGCCTCGACGTCTATGCCGGCCTCGCCGACCAGCTCGGCCTCCCGGCCGAGGCCGCGTGGGCCCGCGCCGCGCTCGCGGGGCTGGAGGCCAAGATCCAGCAGGTCTGCTGGGACGGCGCCTGGTTCATCTGGGCCATCGGCGAGGACGGCGCGATCTACGGCACGAAGGACTTTCCCGAGGGCCAGGTTTATGTGAACACCCAGGTCTGGGCGGTGATGAGCGGGGCCGCCACGCCCGACCAGGCGCGCACCTGCATGCAGACGGTGCGGGAGCGGCTCGCGACGCCCTACGGCACGATGCTGTGCGCGCCGCCGTTCGTGCACGCCAATCCCGAGGTCATGCGCGCCACGCTGTTCAACAGCGGCATCAAGGAAAACGCCGGCATCTTCAACCACACGCAGAGCTGGGCGGTCATCGCCGAGGTCATGCTCGGCCACGGGGACCTGGCCTACGAGTACTACCGCGCCTTCATGCCCGCCGCCTACAACGACCGGGCCGAACTCCGCCAGATCGAGCCGTACGTCCACAACCAGACGACCTATTCGCGCTACAATGCCAACGAGGGCCGGGCGCGCACGCCCTGGCTCACCGGCGCCGCGGCGTGGAGCTATTACACCGCCACGCACTGGCTGCTCGGCGTGCGCCCGGAGGCCGGCGGCCTGCGCATCGATCCCTGCCTGCCGAAAAAATGGCCGGGCTTCACCATGCGCCGCCATTTCCGGGGCAAGACGATTCATATCGAGGTGCGGAATCCGTCCGGCGTGTCGTGCGGCGTGAAGCAGCTCACGGTGGACGGCGCGGTCGTGCCCGGCTGCGTGGTCCCGCCCGACCGCCTGCGGGACGGTTCCCGCATCGTCGCCGAGCTGGGCTGAGCGGGCCGGATTTGTAGGGCGGGGTCGCCCGAACCCCGCCACAACCGACGTTTCACAGGAGGGCGCAGAGGCAGCAGAGAGGGCGAGTCCTGCGTAGGAAGCCCGCTTGCCCGTTCGACTCGCTCAGGGCCCCGAGCCTGTCGAGGGGCGGGCGATCATCGGTCGCGTCCGCCTTCGCCATAGGCTTCGGCGAGACAAGAGCGACCTTCCTACCCGGAATTGTAGGGCGGGGTCGCCGTACCCCGCCATGAAATTGTAGGGCTGCCGCTGGCCGGCAGGCCGTTTTTCTGAGGCAGAGCGGCCCGGCGACAAGCGCCGGCCCTTGTTGCTTGGATCTGTGCTAAGGTGAGCGCTGTTCCGATCCTC
>CAZAFS010000486.1:0-1304 GCA_964484165.1 uncultured Opitutaceae bacterium
TCGTTGCCGTTGTCCCAGAAAAGGACGCTCGGATGGTTCACGTCGCGGCGGACCAGCTCGCCGGTGAGCTGCGCCGCCGCGGGGGTGTCATAGCAGCCCTGCCAGCCGGCCAGCTCGTCGAGCACGTAGAGCCCGAGTTCGTCGCAGGCCTCGAGGAAATGCTCGTCCGGCGGATAGTGGGTGCAGCGCACGGCGTTCAGGTTCATTTCCTTGATCAGGCGCGCATCGGCGTAGCTCTGCCCGCGCGAGAGCGTGCGGGCCGTCTCCGGCCGGAAGCAGTGGCGGCAGATGCCCTTGAGCACGATCTTCTGACCATTGAGGTAGAGGCCGTCGCCCGGGCGCACCTCGAAGGTGCGGAAGCCAAAGCGCACCGTGACCGTGTGGAGGGGCGAAGCGTTGTAGCCGGGGTCGCCGACCCCGGCACCGGCCTCACCGAGGCCGGCTGCAATCAGCGCGAAGCGCACGCGGTACAGGTGCGGCGCCTCCGCCGTCCAGGGCTGCACGCCGTCGAGCTTCCCGCGCAGGGCGACCACGGTTTCGCCGGCCGAGAACTGCGCTGCCAGCGGCGCCCCGACCGGGGCTCCGCCAGCATCGACGATCTGCGCCGTGACGGCTCCGGCCGCCGCGGCGGGCGCGCCGAGGTGCACGGCGGCGCGAAACTCGCCGTCGGCCCGCGCGTCGATGCCCGTCCAGTCGATGAAGGCCGCCGGCCGCGCCTCGAGCCAGACCGGCCGGAAAATGCCGCCGAAGGTCCAGTAGTCGCCGCGGCGCTCCGCCCGGTTCACGCCCGGGTCCGCCGACTCCTTGCTCACGGTGACGTCGAGCCGGTTGGTCGCGCCGAATTTCACCAGCGGTGTGATGTCGAATTGGAACCGGTAGAATCCGCCCTGGTGCACGGGCCCGGCGGGCTGGCCGTTGATCCGCACCTCGGTGTCCGTCATCACGCCATCGAGGACCAGGCGCACGACCCGGTCCCGCCAGGCGGCGGGTACCGTGAAGTCGGTGCGGTACGTCCCCTGCTCCTTCGGGATTTGCGGATCGTCGTCGGGATGCCCGCGGCGCCAGGTGCCGTAGTAATAGGTGCCGAACCCCTGCTGCTCCCAGCACGACGGCACCGGGATCTTCGCCCATTCCCCGCTGTGGCGCCCGCCAGTGCAGAGGAAATCCCACGGCACCGCGTCGGCCGGGCCGGTGCCCGAGAGGTATTGGATCTGGGTCTCGGTGGCGGCCGCCGGCGCATTCATCACGTCCGCAGCTTGGGCGCCGGGCGAAGTCAAGGCGAGCACGGGAAGGCAGCACCAGGC
>CAZAFS010000486.1:1404-2756 GCA_964484165.1 uncultured Opitutaceae bacterium
TCCGCCGGCGTTGATTTCTGCTGACTTCCCTCCGGCGCCCGCCATCGTCGGCCTGTCTCTCCACCCAAGAAACCTTGCCGCTGAATCCAGCTTCCAGTGCGTGAGACAGTACCGCCGTCGGCCCCCGGGTCGCACCCCACGGATTGTTTGCTGCACTGGAATTACGCCCACCGGTCCGGTCCGCCGCACCGGCCCACGCCCTCGAGGAAAGGAGCCCGCCATGTTTGAAGCCGCCGAATTGGGACGCACCCTCACCAGGGAAAAATACGCCGCCGCCCTGCCCCGGTTGCGGTCGAAACTGCTCAGCGCCCATTTCGCCCTGCGCGGGCAGAAGTTTCCGGTCATCGTCATCATCTCCGGCGCCGACGGCGCGGGCAAGGGCGAGGTCGTGCACCGGCTCAACGAATGGCTCGATCCGCGCGGGGTCGAGACGCACGCCTTCTGGGAGGTCAGCGACGAGGAGCGCGAGCGCCCGCCTTACTGGCGCTTCTGGCGCGCCCTGCCGGGGCGCGGGCGGGTCGGCATCTTCTTCGGCTCCTGGTACAGCACGCCCATCATCCGCCGCGCCTACGGGGAGATCAAAAACAGCCAGTTCGACCGCGCGCTCGACCGCATCGCGGGCTTCGAGAAGATGCTCGTCGACGACGGCGCGTTGCTGGTGAAGCTCTGGCTGCACCTGCCGAAGAAGGCGCAGAAGAAGGCGCTCAAGCGGCTGGAACAGGAGGGCCGCACCACGCCGACGGACTGGAAGCACCTCAAGCTCTACGACAAGTTCACCACCGCCTCCGAGCGCGCCCTCCGCCACACCAACACCGGCGCCGCGCCCTGGCACCTGGTCGAGGCCTCCGACCGGCATTACCGCGAATTCACCGTCGGCACGATTCTGCTCAACGCCATCCAGCAGAAGCTGAAGGAGACGGCCGCCCGCGCCGCCGCCAGGGCCGCCGCGCCACAGGCCCCGCCGCCCGCCCGCCCGGCCCGGGTCACCAACCACGCCGACTCCATCCTCGACCACGTGGACCTTTCGCAACAGCTGACCGTCGCCGAGTACCAGAAGGCGCTGGCCAAACAGCAGGTCCGGCTGGCCAAACTCATGTGGGCCGCGCGGCAGAAGCAACGCTCGATGGTGATGGTCTTCGAGGGTTGGGACGCCGCCGGCAAGGGCAGCGCCATCCGCCGCGTGACGCAGGCCATGGACCCGCGGCTCTACCGCATCGTCGGCATTGCCGCGCCGACGGACGAGGAGCGGGCGCAGCATTACCTCTGGCGTTTCTGGCGGCAGCTGCCGCGGGCCGGCTTCACCACGATCTTCGACCGCTCCTGGTACGGCCGCGTGCTGGTGGAGCGGGTCG
>CAZAFS010000487.1:0-2751 GCA_964484165.1 uncultured Opitutaceae bacterium
TCCACCGTGACCGACTTGGCCAGATTGCGCGGCTTGTCGACGTCGCGCCCGAGTTCGGCCGCGATGTAGTAGCTGAGCAGCTGCACCGGGATCGCGGCGACGATGGGCAGCACGGCTTCGTGGCATTCGGGGATGGTGATGATCTCGTCGGCCAGGCCGGCCGGGAGTTCGCAGCCCTCGGTGGTGATGACGATGGTCTTTCCCTTGCGGGCCTTGATCTCCTGGATGCTGGACAAGACCTTGGGGAAGATCTCGCCCTTGGGGGCGAAGAAGACCGTCGGGCAGTTCTCGCTCACCAGCGCGATCGGGCCGTGCTTCATCTCGGCGGCCGGGTAGCCCTCGGCGTGGATGTAGGAGATCTCCTTGAGTTTGAGCGCGCCCTCGAGCGCGATGGGGAACAGGGAGAGGCGACCGAGGAAAAGATAGTCCTGGTAACGGGCGTTGCGCTTCGCGATCTCCTTGATCCGGGGCGCCTGGCCGAGGACCTTGCGGACCAGGTCCGGGGCCTGTTTGAGCGCCTCGACGTACTGCACGCCGTCGCTGAAGCTCATGTCGCGCATGCGGGCGACGTAGAGCGCGACCATGGCGGCGATCAGGAGCTGGGAGGTGAAGGCCTTGGTCGAGGCCACGCCGATCTCCGGGCCGGCGTGCTGGTAGACGCCGCCGTCGGACTCGCGCGCGATGGTCGACCCGACGACGTTGCAGATGGCCATGACCCGGTAGCCCTTGCGCTTGGCCTCGCGCAGCGCGGCGAGGGTGTCGAGCGTCTCGCCGGACTGGCTGATGACGAAAAAGAGGGTGTTGGGCTGCAGGGGCACGTTGCGGTAGCGGAACTCCGACGCGTAGTCGACCTCCACCGGCACCCGCGCGAAGCGTTCAATCAGGTGCTCGGCGACGAGGCAGGCGTGCCAGGCGGTGCCGCAGGCGCAGAACTGGAAGCGCTCGACCTGGCGGAAATCGGCCGCGGTGAGGTTGAGGCCGCCGAAGTTGGCCGTGCTCTGATCCTCGGAAAAGCGCCCGCGCATGGCGTTTTCCAGCGCGACCGGCTGCTCGAAGATCTCCTTCTCCATGAAATGGGCGGACTGGCCGAGCGCGGTGTCCTCGATCGTCCAGGTGACGTGGTCGATCACCGGCGACACGTCGGTGAGGTCGAGCGTGGTGATGGAGAAGTTCTTCGGCGTGATGTGAACGATCTCGCCGTCCTTGAGGTAGACGACGTTCTGGGTGCGGCTGATGATCGCGGAAACGTCGCTGGCGAGGAGGTATTCGGCGTCGCCCACGCCCAGGATGAGGGGCGAGCCCTTGCGCGCCGCGACGATCTCGCCGGGATGCTCGGTGCAGAGGACGGCGATGCCGTAGGTGCCCTCGACGTGGTGGAGGGTCTTGCGCACGCTCTCGAGAAAGCGGCTCGCGTCCGCCCGGGGCGGCTCCTTCTGGTAGTGGTAGGCGATCAGATTGACCAGCGCCTCGGTGTCGGTCTCGGAGACGAAGGTGTAGCCTTTGCCGATGAGGAACCGCTTCATGGCGACGTAGTTTTCGATCACGCCGTTGTGCACGATCGCGAACCGGCCGTCGCTGCTCACATGGGGATGGGCGTTGGCGTCGGTCACGCCGCCGTGGGTGGCCCAGCGGGTGTGGCTGATCCCGGTGGTGCCGCGCAAATGGTGCTGGGCGGCCACCTTGGCGAGGCCGTCCACCCGGCCGACCTGCTTGAGCACCTCGAAGGCGTGGTTGTGCTCGACGGCCAGGCCGGCCGAGTCATAGCCGCGGTATTCCAGGCGCTTCAGCCCCTCGAGCAGGATGGCGGACGCCTGCTTCTTCCCGACATAACCGACGATGCCACACATGGTATTCCTTCTTTAGGCTGGCGATTTTAGCTGCGCGGGTAAAGTTAGAGCAAGGCTATAGCTCGCCGTCATCCGATGAACCCAGAACCAAGCGTGCTCGCGGTGATCATGGGGGGAGGCCGGGGCACCCGCCTGTACCCCCTGACGAAGGAACGCTGCAAGCCGGCGGTGCCCTTGGCGGGCAAATACCGCCTGGTCGACATCCCGATCAGCAACTGCCTGAACTCGGGCATCAATCGCATCTTCCTGCTCACGCAGTTCAACACCGCCTCGCTGCACCGGCATGTGCAGAGCACCTACCATTTCGATTCGTTCGACCGCGGGTTTGTCGACATCATGGCGGCCGAGCAGACGGAAAAAAGCGCGGACTGGTACCAGGGCACGGCCGACGCCGTGCGGCGCAACTTCGTGCACTTCCGCACCCACCCGCACGACTACGTGCTGATTCTCTCGGGCGACCAGCTCTACCGGATGGATTTCCGGAAGATCATCACGCAGCACATCGCCACCGGCGCCGACGTGACGATTGCGGCGCTGCCCGTGCTGGCGCCGCAGCTCGAGAGCCTCGGCGCCATGCGCGTCGACGACAGCCTTGAGATCCGGCAGTTTGCCGAGAAGCCCAAGGATCCCGCCATCATCGAAAGCTTCGCCCTCAGCCCGGCGATCGAGGCGCGCCTCACCACGCATGTGGCCGGAAAACGCTGTCTCGCGTCGATGGGCATCTACGTCTTCAGCCGCGGCGTGTTGAAGGACGCGCTCGACAACAACATGAGCGATTTCGGCAAGGAGGTCATTCCCAGCCTGCTGGGCCGGAAGCGCCTGTTTGCCTACATCTTCGAGGGCTACTGGGAGGACATCGGCACGGTGCGCGCCTTTTTCGAAGCCAACCTCGCGCTGACCCAGC
>CAZAFS010000488.1:0-2747 GCA_964484165.1 uncultured Opitutaceae bacterium
GCGCTGCGGTCGGAGTAGCGCCTGCGGCGCAGGTAAGGGCTTAGGTGTAAGGTTTAAGTTGAGGTTAACCATCCGCGGGATCCCGCGCCTGTTCCTCAACCTCAACCTCTCACTTCAACTCAGCGCGCAGCGCGCCCGGCGCGCGGAATCATCGCAGATATCTGCGTCTTCGCGGGTGGGTTGGGTGTTCTTGGGCAGCCACCGGTGGTTCAACCCGCTTTCCGCACTCCCATGGATACCCTCCTGCAGGACCTGCGTTTCTCCCTCCGTCTGCTCGCCAAGACTCCCGGTTTCACCGCCGCGGCCATCGTGGTGCTGGCCCTCGGCATCGGCGCTAATACCGCCATCTTCAGCGTCGTCCACGAGCTTCTCTTCAGCTCCCGCCCGTATCCGGATGAGGCGCAGGTCGTCCAGCTCTACGCTCAGGATACCAAGAATCCCCAGCGCTTCCGCGCCTTCTCCTATCCGACTTATCAGGACATCCGCGAGCGACAGACCGTCTTTGCCGGGGTTCTGGCCCATACCCTGGCCATGGTCGGCGTCGGCGAGGGCGAGGGCTCCCGCCGCACCTTTGCGGCCATCGTCACCTCGAACTACTTCAGCACGCTCGGGGTGCCGCTCGCGCAAGGCCGCGGCTTTCTGCCCGAGGAAGAAAGGCCCGGCAGCGCTGCGCCGGTGGTCATCGCCAGCCACCTCTATTGGAGGAAATCCGGGTTCGATCCGCACCTCGTTGGCCGGACCATCCGCGTCAACGAACGCCCGTTCACGGTCGTCGGCATCACGCCGGAGGGTTTCTGCGGGACCATGATGCTGTTTGGTCCCGAACTCTATTTTCCACTCGGCGACTTCGACCTCCTGACCGGCGGTTTTGAAGCCGAAACCAAGCGCACCCTCGAGCGCCGCGACGTCTACAGCCTCTTCGTCGTCGGCCGCCTCAAGCCCGGCGTGACGGCCGCCGCCGCCGAGACTTCCCTGCGAGGGCTCGCCGCCAATCTCGAGCAAGCCTATCCGGTCGAGCAGAAGGACCAAACGTTTACGGCGCGTCCCCTGCCGCGCCTCAGCACCAGCACCAGCCCCTCGCCCGAAGGGAGCGACCTGAATCTCCTCGGCACGTTCCTGCTTGGCATGGCCGGCCTCGTGCTGCTCGTCACCTGTCTCAACCTCACCAATATGCTCCTCGCCCGCGGCTCCGCCCGTCGCAAGGAGATTGCCATCCGTCTCGCTCTCGGTGGCGGGCGCGGGCGCATCGTCCGCCAGCTCCTCACCGAGGGCGTCGTGCTCTCCCTCGCCGGGGGCGCCGGGGGCATGATCCTTGGGCTCTGGTCCTCGAACCTCCTGGCCGCCTCCCTCGGCGCGCACATGCCCGTGGCGATGTTCTTCCGCGCGGGGCCTGATCCGGCGATCCTTGCCGCCACGCTGGCCTTCTGCGTGCTCGCCACGATTTTCTTCGCCCTCGGGCCTGCGCTCAAGCTCTCGCGCGGAAACGTGATCCGCGATCTCAAGGAACACGCCGGCGAGGATGCCGTGTCGCGCCGCCACTGGCTCCCGCGCAATCCCCTGGTCGTAACGCAAATCGCCGTTTCGCTCGGCTTGCTCACCACTGCCGGGCTCTTCATCCGCGGCGCATTCAAAGCCGGCAGCGTCGAAACCGGCTTCAATGCCGACGACACTGTCCTGGTGGAAGTCGATGCCAGCCTCGGCGGCCTTGACAAGACCCGCAGCCTCCAGCTCTACCGCGCCGCGAGCGACCGCCTGGCCGCGCTCCCCGGGGTACAGTCCGCCAGCATCGCTTCCTTCGTGCCGTTCGGCTTCACCGCCCTCAGCCGCCCCGTCCAGCGCGCCGGCATCAAACTGGCCCCGGGCGCGAAACCCGCCACCGCGGCCGAGGGCCTGGCTTTCAACGTCCGGTGGAACAGCGTTGGCGCCGACTACCTCACCACCATGGGCCTGCCCCTTCTGCGCGGCCGCGCCTTCACCAAGATCGAAGCCGAGTCGCCGGACTCGCCCGCCGTCGCCGTCATCGACGAGGTGCTGGCCCGGAAGCTTTGGCCCGACGGTGACGCGCTCGGGCAGCGCATCCAGTGGGCCGAAACCGACGCGCCCAAGGCCCCCGGTGGCGGCGGAGGCAACATGGGGGGCGTCAGCAACGACCTCGCCAAAAGCGCTGATGATGCCAAATCGATCGAGATCGTCGGCATCGTTCCGGCGATCCGCTGGGAGCTTTTCCAGAAGCGCCTGACTGGGGGCGGCCTCATTTGTGTGCCCTTTGCGCAAGGCTTCCAAAGCAACGCGTTCTTCCATGTGCGCCCCGCGCCGCGCGCCCCCCGCGCCGATGCCGCGCTGTTCGACCTGATTCGCCGCGAGCTGCGCTCCGCCGCGCCCGGGGTTCCCGTTTTTGCCGTCAAGACCTTCCGCCAGCACCTCGACGGCAATGTCCAGCTCTGGATCGTGCGCATCGGCGCGGCGATGTTTTCCATCTTCGGCGGGCTCGCACTGGTTCTCGCTGTTATCGGAGTCTATGGCGTCAAGGCGTATTCCGTCGCGCGCCGCACCCGCGAGATCGGCATTCGCATGGCGCTCGGGGCGGAGCCCGGCGCAGTGTTGCGCATGATCGTGCGCGAGGGCCTGATCATGATCCTCAGCGGCACCGCCCTGGGATTCCTGCTTGCGCTCGGCATTGGGCGCATTTTCGGCAGCATGCTTTATCAGGTCAGTCCGGTGGATCCGGTTGCATTTACGCTTGCCCC